>NZ_JAUBQH010000024.1:0-3752 GCF_036701145.1 Microcoleus sp. Pol17C6 | reverse complement strand
TCTTTTTGGGTTTGCAGGTTCCACAGTTTGATAGTCTTGTCACCGCTGGCAGAAGCCAATGTCTTGCCATCGGGACTAAAAGCGACCCTCCAGACCAAATTGCTATGCCCGGTGAGGGTTTTGAGTTCTTTTTGGGTTTGCACGTTCCACAGTTTGATAGTTTTATCACCGCTGGCAGAAGCCAATGTCTTGCCATTGGGACTAAAAGCGACGCTATTGACCAAATTGCTATGCCCGGTGAGGGTAGTGATGGGTTTTTGGCTTTCGAGGTTCCACAGTTTGATAGTGTTATCACCGCTGGCAGAAGCCAATGTCTTGCCATCGGGACTAAAAGCGATGCTCCAGACCGAATCGCTATGCCCGGCGAGGGTGGTGAGTTCTTTTTGGGTTTGCAGGTTCCACAGTTTGATAGTCTTGTCATCGCTTGCAGAAGCCAATGTCTTGCCATCGGGACTCCATGCGACGCTGATGACCGAACTGCTATGCCCGGTGAGGGTTTTGAGTTCTGTTTGGGTTTGCACGTTCCACAGTTTGATAGTGTTGTCACCACTGGCAGAAGCCAATGTGTTGCCATCGGGACTCCATGCGACGCTGATGACCGAACTGCGATGTCCTTCCAAACTACTGCGCTCTTTAACCTCAGAAACTGCTGATTGCAGCGCAGCTATCACTTGTCCTTTAATATCTTTTGTCGCTTCCGCTGAAGCATCGAGTTGTTTGAAGGTTTGCCCTGCCTGCAATGCTTCCAACAATCCTTGAAATTTCTGTCCGGAACTCAATGATTGATTGGAAAAAGCCGTTTCCTGTATGACATCTGCTAACTTCTTAGCTTCAGTGACTTGCTTCCCGGTAAAAAAAGATGCCCCAAACGCCACTAACAAAGCCACCCCAGCTACAACCGAAGTTAGAGTTCTAATTTTTAATGCCTTTTTCTGTGCTTGAGTGAGGGTCTTATTTGCTTCTGTCAAAAGTTGATTGGCTTGTCTCTGTGCTTCTAAATCTCGTTCAACTTCCCGCTGTTGTAATCCCCGGCAGGCATTTAAAAACTGATAATCCAAATCGCTCAAACTTTTATCGGCCGCCCAAGTTTGAGCATCTTGCAAGGCTTGACCCCGCAACAGTCGCGATTCATCCTGGAAATTAGACTCTATCCAAGCTTTAAAACTTTCGCTGTAAGGGCGGAGTTCCGCTAATTGTTTTTCCACCCAATCAAGGTTAAAAACCGATTGATAAATCGGGTTATAAACTTTAAGTTTGCCAGACTGCTTAACCACTAACCCGGTTAATCGCAGTTCCATTTGTTCGGGAGTGTCATGCGCCGCTATTTCACGGTGCTGCAAAATTTGCTGATACAGTCCCAGCAACCGACTGGCACGCTGTTCGCTGCGTAAAATGCGATCTCGAATCGTCTTTAAATGCTCTGGTTCATCCTGTCCTTCCCAATTATCAATCACCTTTTCTAGAACTAACTTTCCTACCCACTCAGCGGGATTTTGGATTGAGGCAGAGTTGGCGTAATTGAGCAGTAATTTACAAACTTTTTGCGTTAAAAATGGCTGTCCTCCTGTCCAATATAACACTGCTTCTAACAATGCTTGCGAATTTTCTGCTTGAGTTTCTAACCCCACTGCCAAAGGTTGGGCTTCTGCTAATTGAAACCCCGTTAAATCTATCCCTCGACCAATATTAAAAGGAGTGCGTCGCTTGTCTTGAATTAAATCTGAGGGAGTAGCTACCCCTAACATTGTAAATGTTAATCGACGATAGTCGGGTTGATCAGCTCTATTATTATAGCAATCACGAATCACAGCAAAAAAATCTTCTATTTTAAAATTTAAGCTGATTAAGCTGTCCGACTCATCGACAAAAATTACTATATTTTCTGAGATATGCTTGAGCAATACTTCTTCAATAAATTTACTAAATCGTTTAACATTCGATAGTAACCTATTCTGCTCCCACCATTCATCTAAATCAAAAACGTCATACAAATCTAAGCGGCTGACGATGCTATCAATCACGCCTGCATACCACTCTTCTGGTGTAATATCTGAGGTGCCAATTTCTGTGATATCAATGCTACTACAGGCTATTCCCTCTGCTTGTAACCGCTGCGTTGTCCGCACTCGCAGGGATGATTTCCCCATTTGTCGGGAATTAAGAACATAGCAAAATTCTCCGGCTTTTAAAGCTTGATAAAGTTCTTCATCCGCCTTTCGACTGACATAAGTTGGGGCGTTTGCAGGCAGGCTACCCCCAACTTGATATTGATAATCTTTCATAGGTTTTTGTTAATTTATAGGTGGAAAATCAGAAAATTAAGGAATCAATTTGTACAGTCGTACAGGTTCAGGAATTCCTTTTAAAGGTTGCATACCTAAGTCAATCACATTTAAAGGTGAGTGGGTTTGACAACTTTTCCGCTGTTAATGACTTGTCTAATTGTTACTGCTAGTTAGGCATTTTTTTCCAAGTTAACTAAATGGCGCCGTAAATTATCGTAGTAAGGGCTTTCTTCAGTAAAAGCGACTTTTAGCAACCGATATAAGGTAATTCTCTCCTTGGCAACTTGGTAGAGAGCAACTCCCACTAAATAAGGATGACCACTCACTATTTCCATTAAGTCACAAATCTCTTGATTTGACCAATTTAATCGGTGTCGATTCACTAAATCTTTTACCTGTCTCTAATTTGATTGACCGTTGATTGAGGTAATCAGCACACATCTGTTTATCCTCTGCTGTCACTTTCGGGTTGGTTCTGAGATAATCGCCGATCCAATTGCAACCGAATGCCATTAGTTTATCGAAATCCCAAACCCACAGTTTGATGGCGTTGTCACTGCTTCCAGAAGCCAAAGCCAAGCCATCTGGACTAAAGGCGACGCTCCAGACCAAACCTTGATGCCCGGTGAGGGTGGCGATGGGTTTTTGGCTTTCCAGATGCCACAGTTTGATGGTGTTGTCATAGCTTCCAGAAGCCAAAGTCAAGCCATCGGGACTAAAAGCGACGCTATTGACCCAACTACTATGCCCGGTGAGGGTAGCGATGGGTTTTTGGGTTTGCAGGTTCCACAGTTTGATGGTGTTGTCACCGCTTGCAGAAGCCAAAGTTTTGCCATCGCGACTAAAAGCGACGCTCCAGACTGAACCTTGATGCTCGGTGAGGGTAGCGATGGGTTTTTGGGTTTGCAGGTTCCACAGTTTGATGGTGTTGTCACCGCTTGCGGAAGCCAAAGTTTTGCCATCTGGACTAAAAGCGACGCTCCAGACTGAACCTTGATGCCCGGTGAGGGTAGCGATGGGTTTTTGGCTTTCCAGATACCACAGTTTGATGGTCGTGTCATCACTGGCAGAAGCCAAAGTTTTGCCATCTGGACTAAAGGCGATGCTCCAGACCGAACTGCTATGCCCGGTGAGGGTAGCGATGAATTTTTGGGTTTCCAGGTGCCACAGTTTGATGGTCGTGTCATCACTGGCAGAAGCCAAAGTCAAACCATCGGGACTAAAAGCCACGCTATAGACCTCATTGCTATGGCCGATGAGGGTAGCGATGGGTTTTTGGGTTTCCAGGTGCCACAGTTTGATGGTGTTGTCATAGCTTGCAGAAGCCAAAGTTTTGCCATCTGGACTAAAGGCGACGCTATTGACCGAATTGCTATGCCCGGTGAGGGTAGCGATGGGTTTTTGGGTTTGCAGGTGCCACAGTTTGATGGTGTTGTCACTGCTTGCAGAAGCCAAAGTTTTGCCATC
>NZ_JAUBQH010000118.1:0-5708 GCF_036701145.1 Microcoleus sp. Pol17C6 | reverse complement strand
TTCTCTTCGACCACGTAGGGCAGGGCATATTTACCGAGAAGATCCACCAGCCGCACCAGCTCACCCGTGGACATGGAATCTCGAAATAGTCGCAGTTTGAGTTTCTGAATCCCAACCTCAAAGCACTCGACCAGCTCTAACCGCAGCTCATCCTTGATCCTGCCGCCGCCTTTGTTGCCTGGGTTCCCAACCTTCAGCCGTCCCCCGTTTCGCCCTGACTGGGTCGCGGTGTTTCTCACGGTGTTTCCTCTCATGCTCCTACCTTTGGACGTTGTAAAAGCCGCCCTGGACTGCAGAAGGCTCTGGACAGTATGACCAGCCATATTGACCAGGGTGGACATGAATGATGACCAGACAAAATTGACCAGGCTACAGGTTCAAAATTGGACAGGTGCGCAACGAAAACTGTACACGCTAAAAAGCACTCTGACTAGACAAAATAAGAAAGTGACCAGGGACCGTATACATGAGACGAACGTTTCGTGTATAGTCTTGTTATGCCCAGGGCACGAAAGACGAAGACCAGCCAGAGAGAGACCAAGCACGTTATCGGCTACGTCCGGGTCTCGACTGACCAGCAGGTTGATTCTGGTGCAGGCCTGGCCAGTCAGAAAGCCGCCATCATCGCCGAGTGTGAAAGGAACGGCTGGCACCTGGCCGAGCTGATCGAGGACGGTGGAATCTCTGGAAAGACTCTCAACCGCCCTGGACTGCAGAAGGCTCTGGACCTGCTGAACAAAGGGGAGGCTGATGTACTGATGGCCGCCAAGCTCGACCGCCTCAGCCGATCGGTAAAAGACGTTTGCCAGGTAGGGGACATGGCCCAGCACTACGGCTGGAATCTCAGCCTCTTGGATGCCCGGCTAGACACAACCACCCCTCATGGCAGAGCACAACTCAGCATGATGGCCACCTTTGCCCAGCTTGAGCGAGAGTTGATCGGACTCAGAACCCGCGAGGGACTGGCCGAGAAGAAAGCCCAGGGTGTTATTCTCGGAGCCAGGCCAATGATTGAAAGCGATACCGAGGACCTGATTCTAAGCCTCAGAGCCGAAGGAAAGGGGATGCTGGCCATCGCCAACGAATTGAACGTCCGGAACGTGCCAACCGCCAAGGGTGGGACCTGGCACGCCTCTACGGTCCGTGTGGTCCTGCAGAGAAGGGAGGCCGCATGAATGAGACTCTATCGCTGGCTGAAGCAATCAAGGCCGCTGGAGTCTCAGAGAAGACTCTACGCCGTTGGATCAAGTCAGGCCGCCTGGCCGCCGAGCTGATCGAGGGACCCAAGGGGAAGGAATACCGGGTAACCGCCGAGGATCTTGAGCGCGCATCAAAAGCCACCCCTAAAAAGGCCGTCTCAGAGCCGATACCAGCCGCTGAAGGCACGAAGCTCGACACCGGGGACCTGGCAACCCTGAAGGCTCTGGCAGAGGCACAAATGGCCATGATCGAGGAGCTACGGCACGAAGTCCAACAGCTCAGGCCGCTGGCACATGAAGTCCGGAACCTTGCGGACCAAAACCACGATTTAACAGCCCAGCTCAGTCAACTGCAGGACCGAGTAATCAAGGCTCTACCAGCTCCAGAGCCGAAATCGAACCTTTGGGAGAAGCTGACGAAGTGGACCAAAGTCAGAAAGTCCTGATCTATACATGGTTAATTCTACAGACCACTGGCATCTCAGCCAAGCAGGGATATCCTTGAGTTCAAATCAAGCGAATTCATGCTACCAAACAAAAGGCAATGATGCCTTTACCTAGTGGTCTTCGTCTGGATTCGTTGAACAGCATTAAAAGCAAAACCGCCCCATGTCTTGCCGGACATGAAGGCGGTCCAAAACTGAATCTCAACCCCCAAAAGGATCGGACTGCAGCGCTCTCTACTAGCAGGACGATTCTAACCCAGGAAAAAGCATCTGTCAAGAGAACTTTACTTTTTCAGGGAGGAAGGGGCAACGAGGCGAGTGAGGAAATGCAGCTAATGCAAGCAGAGACACCTCATGACATCCGTAACTTCATACAACATCGCAGAAGCTGCAAAGCTTTTGCACGTCACCCCTCAAACACTTCTCAACTGGAAAGAACGAGGCTGGATCTGGACCGAAAAGCTGCCAAATGGCAGATACCTCGTCCCCAGCTCTGAGATTGAGAGACTCACCAAAACCCAGCCCACTCAGGCCGTAGGAGGCCCGGAGAAGTGAGGCACCCACAACTTAATAAACAAGCGCAGGAGGCTATCTCAGAAGCCGCTTACCAGCTCGCCACCTGCCAAGAAAACGACGATCAAGGGGGAATCAGATCCACCCTGGCAATCCTCCAAGCCATCGCCAACGTCGGCACCAAAGCCACCCGCGAGGAAATCAGAGCCGAGCTGGCCGCCTATGCCATCCCCCTTTCTGCCCTGCAGATCGGCACCGAGGAGGGACTGGACCTGTGAGCATCGCCGAGATCCTGACCAGGCCGCCACAGCTTGAGGAATCAGAAGCCATCGCCACAAAAGAGCTAGCCGTAGTCATCTCCCGTGACAAACAGTTCTATGACCTGAACCCTGATAACAAGAAAACAGGCCAACGCTGGCTCAACACTTGGGACCCACAAAAAGACGCTGGCTTCATCCTGCCAAACCTTGATTTTGTTGCCGCCGACTTCGACACAGAAGATGGCCTGGACAAAGCCTTTGCCCTAAAAAGAAAGCTAAGGTTCCCCTCAGCAGTGATGCACTCAGGCGGGGGACCAGGGAAAGCGCATCTCTGGGTTAGAGTTGAAACAAAAGCCCAACGCCTTCACTGTGAAAATCTGATTAAAGAGATAGGTGGACCCTCAGCAGTCAGAACCCAAGGAATCAGGCCGCCTGGTGCCCTTCATCGCTCTGGACAGACTCGCTCAACCAGCGCGGAAGGGTTAACCATTCAGCAGATACTAGAGCTACTCAGAGACGGAACCAGGCCACAAAAACCAACAAAGCAGAAACTAGACCTGGACCAGCTCGCTGGAGAATCAGTCCCTATCGGATTCAGAAGTGACCGCCTATGCCTGATCGCTGGGCTGGCTCTCAGGCAAGGCTTGAGCTACCTGGACTTTAAAACATTGATTCTCAGGCACCCACAAGGACCAGGCGAGAAGATCAAAGACAGAAGCCCAAAACAGCAGGACAACTACCTAAAAGATGTTTGGAACTACGTCAGCAGTGATCGAGCTACCCTCCCGAGATTGAAACCTGGACCCGCTGACGCGGGGGGGGTTTTTAAAAAAAGATCTTTTGGGGAAACCTGGACCAAGCACGTCCTTTCGTGCCCTGACGTACAGAAATCGGGAAAAAACCTCTACGCTGCCATTCTCGAAATTGAAAGACTCTCAAAGCTCAACCACGGCCACTCCTTCCACCTGAGTAAAAGAAGCCTGGCCGAAGCTATTGGATGCTCAGACACAGCCGCCCGCAACTGCATTACAAAGCTCTGTGAACTTGGACACATTCAGAAAGTAGTAAATGGCAGTCAAAAAACAGCCTCAATCTACAGGCTGAAAGTGTCTCAAAAAGTGACCACTCAACCCCTGGAAGGGGGAGGGGGGTGTACAGAAAGAGTGGTCACCTATTGCGACAAATGCTCGCATGATTCACTCTCTGGCCGGAACGGGTTAAAAAGGTACTGGCTGATTCTTGATCCTTCAGAACCTCTCACGGCAGCCGAACTAGCACCCTTGGCAAAACGCACTCGCCAAAGTGTTTACAAAGGCCTGGCCCAGCTTGAAGCTCTTGGGCTCATCGCCAAGAAAGGTAAAGGCTACGTCAGGATCGAGGACGAAGCCGCCCACCTTAGAGCCGCTCAAATGCGTGGAAGTCTTGGCCGCGGTGAACACCGAAAGCTGATCCACGCTCTGCAGAGAGAAGGCTGGAAGCTGGAGAAGCAAAGGAGAATTGATGCCAGGAACAATGAAGCCAAACGGCAGAAGCTGAAAGACCAGGCCAAGTATCAGCATGGCACCAGCCAGGCCGAGCGGAACCGAACAAAATCGGACCACCTACAGGTTCAAAATCGGACTGCCGGCCACGGTGTTTCTAGACCGTTGCAAGTGTGATGGCACCTGTAAGGAGTCCAGAATCTGGTCAAAGACGCCTAGAACTGGCTCTGAGGGGCAATGCGTGCCATCTCTCGTGCCTCGCCATCCCTCATGCATAAAATCGCGCGCGTCGGTCAAAAACTAAAAGTTTCCCCTTAAAAGTGTCTAGAACTTAACGGGTTCCCTTTCGATAGTAAACCGTTGCGTCAGTCCCTTCGCCAATTCTCAAGCCGCCGCCAGGTAGAAACTCATATTCAAACACTACTGATCGTTCACTTTTGATATAGATGAAGCCAGGGCGAGGCAACTCCCATTTAAAATCTCGGATAACAGTAGAGTTACTCAAGAAGGTCCCCTCACCTGAAGACTTTAAAATGATTCCTGATGTTTGATTACCAGCAGTCATCTCCCAGTCACCAGAAAGGGCATTACGATCAAATGTCATAGTGATGTTTGGCCAAAGCAGAAAAAGAGCAACCCCTACAATAACGGTTAACCCTGAAAGGCCCCAAGCCCAAGCAGACGAACGCTTTTGAGGCATGGCGTAGATTCCCCCGGGATTCGCGTACGGGTCCGGCTGATATCCGGGCATGGGTTGAACTGGCATCGCCACAGTCTGATTTGGCGGCACGAATTGAGTTCTAAAGACGTGCCCACAAGGACAAGCCTGAGCGTTCAGTTGGTGCTGGCTCTGGCACTTCGGACACAGCTTTATTCCGGCTGGATTCACCTCTTGATTCTAGTCTTAAACCTGCCACCCGTCAATAAGTGACCCTCACGGGGACCACACTGAGAGTCCATCTACGAAAACTTTCCCCTTAAAAGGCGATTTGAGCCAGGTAAGGTGCGACCGTGAGGCATCTATCACGCTCTGCCCTACTGATCGCCTTAATAGGCTCGACTATCGCAGTCGTTCCCCAGGCTCTCACCAACAAGCCACAGACACAGACGGTTTATGTCACCAGGACAGGCGACAAGTACCACAAAGACAGGTGCCGCTATCTCTCACGAAGCAAGCGACCCCTGGAGCTGGCTGAAGCCAAAAGAAGGGGGTACGACCCCTGTAAGGTCTGCCGTCCCCCTCGCTGATGCTAAGAAAGTTTTAGTGAATGAACCTCCCTATAAACTCGACTATTCCAAGGACATCGCTTAAGAAGCCAATCCCTTCATATATAGCGCACAGCCAAGGTAGAACCTTCACAAAGAAGGCAGAAACGATAGATCTTCTAGAGCGTTTAGGCTCGTTTTTATTAACATGGTTTTTCTCCATACTGATTGTTTCTGAATCAAGATCAAAAGCACCTTGCTGATGCCTTCACTTTTTTTCAGTTCCAACCATGTATAGAGGTCTACCCCCAGAAATCAGGGGGAAAGTTTTAGAAGCTATTGGCTCTCTTTTGTGTAGTCAAGCACGATAAACGTAGGCTCACCCTTGGCGTCCTTTCGTGCCCATTCTCGGAGTTCCTCCAGAGAGGCTGACTCGACCCACAAAGCAGTACGTCCCTTAGATGCCGCCTCCAGTTCCTTCAGAGCCGACAGCGAAAGCATAGAGAGATCAATCTGCGGGGGTTCATTCTCTTCGACCACGTAGGGCAGGGCATATTTACCGAGAAGATCCACCAGCCGCACCAGCTCACCCGTGGACATGGA
>NZ_JAUBQH010000023.1:0-89920 GCF_036701145.1 Microcoleus sp. Pol17C6 | reverse complement strand
TAATTGGGTCAACAGGTAAAAGATGAGTAATTTGACTCATTGACAATAGTGCTTTTAGCTTAACTTGTGAGTAATGCCCCCTGCTTAAGGGAGGGATTACTTGTTATCTTGAGGTTTATTTAAAGAATTAAGGTGATTGTTCATATCCTGCAAATCTCTTTTGAGAGCCGGATACTGGGAAGTTGCTAATAGCGGATCTTTTTTATCGGCAACTGTTTTTGCTAGGGGCAAAACGCGGTAGTTGAATTTGTTGTTCAAGCTGTAGCGGTGTACCCAAGTAGGATGTGTTTTTACCTCTGTAATTTCTGTGGTTTTTTCGGGAAACTTTTTGCGAAGATTTACTTGCAAAATTACGCCTAAGTCTGTATATTTTTTATTCTGACCGGAAATGAAGTTTCCCATAGAATAAATTGCTACAGCTTTGCGAGTTTTGCCATTTTTTCCGGGGAATTTAAAAATTTTGTAAGGTTGGACGACGTGGGGATGGCTGCCGAGAATGATGTCTGCACCAGCTTTTAATAGGTTTTCCACTAATTGTTTTTGTTGGGTGTTTGGCTGTCGCTGATATTCGTCGCCAAAATGCAGGGAAATTGCGATAATATCTGTTCCTTGTTTTCGGGCTTTGGCAATGTCTTTGACTATCTTTTTTTCGTCAATTAGGGAAACTAAGTAATCTTTGCCTTTGGGTATGGGAATGCCGTTTGTGCCGTAGGTGTAGGCGAGCAGGGCTAATGAAATGTTGTTTTTGGTGCTGATTAAAGTGCGTGAAGCCTCGGCGGCTGATGTGGCTGTTCCTGTTGAGGCAATTTTGCGATCGCTCAGATTGGCGATCGTCCTAATTACCCCTTTTTCTCCACGGTCTAAAGCATGATTGTTCGCCGTTGTCAATATATTAAATCCGGCTTTTTTAGCAGCATCCGCTAATTGAGCAGGTGCGTTAAATAGCGGATATCCCGTATATCCGCCCGCATCTTCGCCCGCTAAAGGTGTTTCGAGATTTCCGATGACCCAATCGCCTGTTGACAGGATACTTTTAACTGGTGCGAAGAAAGTGTCAAAATTGTATGTTTTCTTTTTTGCGTCGTAACCCGATCGCGTTTGGGTACTGTGCATCATGATGTCGCCGACAGCAATTAGTGTTGCTTCTTTGATTTCAGACTTGGGTTTGACGGGAACAGGGGTTGCTATTGGCGATCGACTTTCTGTAGTCTGTGTGTTAGTTTGTGGCGTTTGGACATTGCAGCCTGCGATCGAAAGCATGGCAATTATCGAGAGCAACCGACGAAAATTCATGATTTTTAAGAGTAATTTGTCGGCTAACATGGTATCATAAATAATTTCCTTACGGCTCAAAAAATGAAAAAAAACTATCTAATTCTTGCCTTAATTGTTTTTGTAGCAATTATGGGTTTTGGGGTTGTAACTTACGCTCAAACTTCGGGCGATAGACCTTTTGAATTTGCCTTAATTGGCGATTTGCCCTACAGTGCCGAACAAGAAGCAAAATTTCCGAGTTTGATTGCAGATATCAATCGATCGCCCGCAGCGTTTGTCGTCCACGACGGCGACATTAAAAACGGTTCTAGTGTCTGCGATGATGCAACTTTTGTCAGTCGCAAGCAGTTATTTGATAATTTTGAAAATCCATTTATTCTAGTTTATGGTGACAATGAATGGACGGATTGCCACCGTTCAAATAACGGCAGTTACGATCCAGTAGAAAGACTCGCTAAACTGCGGGAAATTTTCAACCAAGGTAATCAAAGTTTGGGAAAGCGCACCTTAACTCTCACCCGTCAAAGCGAAAACCCGCAGTTTGCTAAATTCCGCGAAAATGTTCGCTGGATTTATCATGGAGTTGTGTTTTTCGCGATTAATATGCCGGGAAGCAACAACAATTTTGGCCGCACTCCCGAAGCAGATGCTGAATATGCCGATCGCAATTCAGCTAACTTAGCCTGGATCGAAGAATGTTTTGCTTTAGCCAAACGCAGCAACAGCAAAGGAATTGTGTTAGTTGCACAGGCAAATCCGGGATTTGAATTCGAGCCGACGGACAAAAGAAGAAGTGGCTACAACGATTTTATCGCAACTCTGGAAACAGAAACAGGCAATTTCCCAGGGCAGGTTGTATTCGTCCACGGCGATACTCACTATTTCCGCATCGATAAACCTTTACCCTATTTTACCGATGAGACTCAACTACCGAGAATGAAAAATTTTACTAGAGTTGAAACTTTTGGTTCTCCCAATGTGCATTGGTTGCGGGCTTTTTATGACCCGGAAAATCCTAATTTGTTTGAATTTAAGCAGCAGATTGTTCCGCAAAATTAGGCGAGATAGCACAATTTTTAGGCAAGATAAATATGTTTTGGGATTACCGTAAAGATAGGTAGAATTGAGGAATTTATTTATGACAATCGCAACTGGGCGAATCACCCTGGAAGAATTTTTGAAACTGCCATAAACCAAACCGGCCAGCGAATACATTGAGGGGGAGATTATCCAAAAACCTATGCCGAAAACTAAACTTTCTCGTCTCCAAGGGCGATTCCTGCGTGTCATTAATGAAGTAGTAGAGGAACCCAAGATAGCTTATGCTTTTCCAGAGTTGCGGTGTACCTTTGGCGGTCGATCGATTGTTCCAGATATTGCGGTACTATTGTGGGAACAGATTCAATTTGATGAGAGTGGCGAACCAGTAGATGATGTGCGAATTGCGCCGTATTGGGCGATCGAAATCCTGTCGCCACAACAAAGCTCAAATCGCGTAACTAGAAAAATTATTCACTGTCTTCAACATAATTGTCAATTGGGGTGGCTAATCGATCCAGACGATCGATCGATTTTAGCGTTTTTGCCCAACCAACAACCGCAATTCTGCGAAGGTAGCGATGTCCTTCCTGTACCCGAAATGACTCCCCTGAATATCACTGCCGAACAGGTGTTTAGCTGGTTGAGAATGCAACAATGAATCAGGGCGATCGTCTTTTTTGTACGAATTTAAAAAATCTCCCGGTTGGGTTTGTAGTGAGGAATGCAAGTCCTCATCAAAACTCAGGAATTAAGTCCTTACTACAAACCAAATTCTCTATTGTCGCCACCTGTCAAATTGGTCTTCGGAACAGCCATTAATAAATTGATTGTTCACCCAACCGTCAAGGATTGTCAAAGTTTCATTAGGAGGATTACCCGAAAATCTGGCCGCAATTTTCACCCAATTACCTTGTCTGCTGACAGCCCTAACTCCGTCTCCTCTTTTGAGTTTAGCTACAACCGGGTACTGATTGCCTGGGCCTTTGCGAATGTTAACAGCGCCACCTTCACCTGTAATAAACGAGCATTGAGTTTGCTTTTTTAAAGCTTCTGCTTTTGCGGGAGCAAGACTTTGCTGCTTGCCGAAAACAGGAAAGCTGTAAAGCGAGAAGCTAAAACTTGCAACGACGGCTGCAATAAAAAAGGCTTTTGATTGAGTAAAAATTAGCATTATTTCATTTCCTGGTATGGGCTGAACTGAAGTCCCGATTATAATTTTTTGAGAATGACTTCAGTTCTTACTACTAACTATTATTTGACCGAGGCAAACCATTTGGTAACACCTTGGGCGATCGCCTCAGCTAATTTCTTTTGTTCTGTCGGATTCACAATCCATTCAAACTCTTCGGGATTGATCAGAAATCCCAATTCCATTAAAACAGATGGAGTAACGGCAGGACGAGTCATGGCTAAGTTATTCCAGAATACACCATAGCTCGGACGGTTCAACTTGGCAACTAAATAATTGTGCAAAAACATTGCCAAACTGTGCGATTGCGGGTGAAACCAGAAAGCGCCGACGCCTTTAGTCTTAATGGCATCGCCGTTATCCGGCAAGGCATTGTAGTGAATTGAAATTGCGATCGCAGGTTCTTCTTTTTGAATCATTTCCACCCGTGGCGGCAAATCCAAATCGACATCTTCTACCCGCGTCATTACCACATTCGCGCCCCGATTTACCAATTCCTGTTGCACCAATTTCGACACCGTTAAAGCTACTGTTTTTTCCCTAATTCCCACTGGACTCACAGCACCTCCATCCTCCGGCCCGCCGTGTCCCGGATCGATGAGAATCTTAATTCCCGACAGCGGCTTTGCTTGCGAATTGGGCACCGCGCTTGTATTGGCAGGCGGGTTTTTTAAAGACAGCACTAAAGTTGTGCCCTCGTATCTCAATTTATAGCCCCACTGCTGGGCAGATTTGAGATTAAAAGTATATTGTACTTGCAGTGGCGCGATTTGTTGCCATTCCAAACGTGAAATTACGGGGTCATCCGAGAGGCGGATAATGTCAGTTTGAGCGGTGGTATTGTACAGGGTTAAAGTGAAGGTGCGTTCTCCTTCCTGCACGGTGACTGGGACGGGTGTTTCTAAGGGAAATAACACCTCTGTCCAGCCGGAAACTTGACGCGAACTGGCACTGCGAATAATCGATCGCGGAGGTACTGTATCCTTGACAATTCGCACTTCCGATGCTTTAATCCAAGCACCGTAATCGAGTCTGAGCCATTCTCCCTCGCGCCCGATAATTGTTGCTCGCGTTCCCTTCGGCAGCGGTGTCATCCGAGAAAAATCTGTACTTGCCCCGGTTCTGGCGACACCAGGATCTGCTGTTACTTCGGCTATTTCTAAGTCAGCCGGAGAAAGAATAGAAATTTTTCCAGTACCTTGTTGGCTGATAGTTTGATCGTTCATTGTTAGCTCAAACGATGGCACGCCTAAATCAACTGTTTCTCCCTTAGATGAGAGGGCGTTCTCCGGGGTTTGACCGCAGCCTTGATACTGTTGGCTGCCGCCTTTTTTGATCGGGGAATTTGCGTCTAATAGTACAGATGCGTTGTCTGGTAGTTCAACTTGCGATCGCGCTTTTAAAGGAATAGTAATGCCCGCCAATTTTACCGAAACTTGAGCATTCGCAGGTGCGATCGCCCCAAAGCAAATATATTCCCCCGGCAAACTCGCCACATCGACTTTCGGTGTCAGGGAATCTTTAGCAAAAGCCAATCCTACAGGGACTTCCGGCTGATTCGACTCGCGCGTCACCTTAATTTTGACTTCCTGATTTTCGTAACGCAAGGTAAAGAGATTTTCGCCAAGTTGCAGCGGAAAAGTCGGGGCGAAATGCCCAGATGCGGTGCGTGAAATTTGGTTGCCATTTACCAACACTTGTCCCGGTGCGGGCGCTGTACCGATTAAAAAAATGCGATCGGCTGTAGTTTTGTGGTTGGCGGGAGGATAAGAGACGAACAAAGGTTGAGCCGCCACAGCTACAGAGGCGATCGCCACGATCATCCCAAACACACATAATGCTAAAAATTTTCTCATTCTAAACCGCAACTAATTGAGACTCTGTTGGTTATTTATACTAGAACTTGGCCTAAGAAACCGGATTTCTGAGGATTAGCCGTAAGTCCTATTTACTATACAAGGCCCATTTTATCAGGTTTGTAGTTGCAATTGAGCGATCGGCAAAATAAATTACCGCATCAAACCATTAAGTTTTAATTAATTCCGAGGTCGTTCTCCACAGTTGATCCAACCGATTCGCCGGCATCGTCAAATACAAAACATCCCCCGTAGTCAAACAACAATTCAGTAAATCCCAGCCGTGGAGAGTTTGACACTTAGTTTCCACATAAAGAGGCACAAAATCCGCAGACTTAGCAGCATCTTGAATGCGCTGGCCGCAGAAAGGATGGTTTGGCGTAATCAATGTGGCCAAGCAAACCCATAGACTGTCAGCAGTCATTCCGTTGCCCAAAATTCTGCCTCCAATCGCCGCCGCTGCGAAAGCAGGAGCAGCCAATTCCGTCGGGTTCAAAACTCCTTCAAACTCAAAAACTTGCTGCACCATCAAAGCAAAATGTGGGTCTTGATTGCGGACAATAACCGATAGTTTGGGTGCCAATCCTTTAGCGCTCAAGGCAATTTCGACATTAGACATATCGCTGCTAGTTACCGCCAAAAGTGCTGCCGCTTGCTTAACATTAGCAGCTTCCAGAGTTGCGGGCAAACTAGCACTTCCCTGAATGACAGGAATTTTCATTGAGCGAGCCGTGCTCAGAAATCGGCTGTTGGGATCTTGCTCGATCGCCACAATATCGTAACCGTTAGTGTGCAGTTCTTTAGCAATTTGGATGCCAATTCCTCCGAGCCCGCAAATAATGTAATGATTGCGCTGCGGCACTCGCGCCACATCCCAATATTCGGTAAAGCGAGTTCCCAATACATAATCGTTGAGCAGTGCGTAGCAGATCCCTATGATGCCGGCTCCAACTAACATCATCACAACTGTAAATAGTTTAATGCTTTCAGGAGCTTGTTCCGCCACTTTTTCATGGCCTCCGGCTCCGGTAATCATCCCTACTGAAAAATAGAGAGAATCGACAATTGAGATATTATCGTCAACACAAATATAGGTGGCAGTAGCAACGGCAATCATTGCCAGCAGCGTCAGTACAACAATTACTGCTGCTTGGCTGTGCTGCTGAAATCGGCGCAGGTTAGTTAATGTTTTGAGCAGTTTTTGAGTGAAAGTTTTTTGGGGGCTGCGGATAGTCGGCTGAGTGGCAACAATTAGCCGATCGCCCTGCTGACACTGCCGATCGGCAAGCACCGCCGATACTAAATCAGTTTTGTTAGCAGCCGGCAGATAATAAATCAACATTCGCGATCGATCGTCCCACAAATCGCTCAGTTTTCGATTTTTCCAAGGATGTGTTTCATCGATATATTCTTCGTGAATCGGCCAAGTGCGATCGAACAAACGCAACTGTCCGATCGCCTGACTTCCGAGAGCCGCAAAGGCAAAAACCGGAGCCGCCAACGATGAAACGCTCATGGAAGTGTGATCGGGCAAAGTGTGGTCAATCCTATCGCCCAAGCTAGTATTGAACAATCTGTTGATGATTCGGATCTGAGGATTGAGAATCCTCGCCTGCATCAAAATTGCCAAATTCACAGCATCATCGTCTGCTGCAATTACTAAAGTGTGAGCGTTTTGAATGCCAGCCGCCAACAAGGTAGAAGCTGCTTGCAAATTGCCGACAACCACATCAGAAGTTTCGCCGCGAATTGGGCGATCGCTAATACCAACCACAATCGCTCCCTGCTGTCTCAACAAACAAAAAATCTTGTGTCCCGTGTGGCCCAACCCGCAAACAATGATTCGAGGTTTCATAAAAAGTTATTTGGCAGCCAATTTCGGAGCTGTCCTTTGTAATTTTACTTACCATTGTTGACGGCTCTGGCTTTGAAGAATGTAGCTAAAAACACTATCTAGGATGCTTGTTCCACAGTCTCGAAGTTTTGGAACAAGGAAAGGGCCGTGCCGTGTGCCTAAAGCCGCGTTCCCAAGTTTTGAAACAAGGACACAGCAGTGCCCTGTACCTACAGATATGAGGTGCAATAACGTAATTTAATATTTGAAAAATATCCGGGTGCGACAGCCCACCAGCAGAAATTGAATAGGTAGGGACACAGCCCTGTCCCTACAACTATGACTTCCTACATAAATTTAGCTGCCTTAGCGGCAGGAGTTATTATGAAATTCACTGCACCCTTATTAGCATCCGCTTTAGTTTTCGCCGGTACTGTCGCCTTTGCAAGCCAAGTGCAAGCAGCTCCAACGAGCAACTGGAATAACACTAGAACAACATTTCAGTGCGTTACTTCCGGCCGCAATTTTGTCACAATTGCGCGGCGGGGAAATGTCACAACAGATCCGATGATTCTGTGGAAATCTACCGAGTTCGGCCGCGAATATACACCTTGGCAGCGCTGCCAAATTGTTTCCAATAGATTGACAAAAGCTGTTGCCCAGAATGGCGGAAGATTGAGCAACTTGCAGTTAACAACAGGAATTGTGAATAACTTGCCCGTAGTTTGTTACGTGAACGGACGGGGGCGCTGCAACTCTCAAAATCTGCTGTTCACCCTTGACAAGCGAAATGCTAAAAATCCCGGTGAAGCTTTAACGAGATTGATTAATTTTGCCCAAGACGGCGGCGGGCCAGTTACAACGTTCAGAACCGGAGGTCAATCGTCTGCACCGCAGTTTGTTCCCTTTGGAGATATGGTCGATCGAGCTTTTAATTCTCCAAACAATAAACCGTCCGTTCCTGTAGCAAAACCGCAGGGCGATCGAGGTATCTAATCTCCAATTCAACTCGTTACCAGGCAGAGCCTGGTAACGCAAATCCGGAGGCTCTGCCTCTAATTTTCATGGAAGCTTGCGAGGCAGAGCCTCTGGATATCGGCTCCCAGGCAGAGCCTAGGAACCAGTTAACTAAAAAAACTACACTGTCACCCCTTCAATCTTCTCATCAGTTAACTCATACAACTCGCGCAACTGCTGCAACTTATCCGCATCCGGCTGCCAAAAACCCCGCCCGTTAGCCTCCAACATTCTGCCGACAATATTGCGAAAAGCTTCAGGATTAGCCTCCCGCAACTTCCGCGCCATTTCCTCATCCAAAGCATAAGTATCAGCCGCCTGATCGTAAACCCAACTATCAGTAAAATCAGCCGTTCCGCCCCAACCAATTAACGCCGTCATGCGCTGCGAAATTTCATAAGCGCCGCCAGAACCTTGATTGACCATCGCGTTAGCCCACTTAGGATTTAGCAACTTAGTTCGATATTCCAAGCGCAGCAAATCTTCTAAATTGCGCGGAGTTGTATCCTGAGAAAAACTTTCTACAAAACTCGTGTTAACCTTTTTGCCGCGCTGCTTTTCTGCGGCTTTCTTCAAACCACCAGTATTCGCATAATACTCTTGAATATCAGTCAAACCGTATTCAACAGAATCAATTTCTTGAATTATGCGATCGCACCCTTGCAACAACTGAGTCAAAACCTCCGGCCTCGCTTCCCCCTTATCCTTCCTCCCGTAACTAAAAACATTGCGACTTTCCCAAGTTTTCCCCAACTCATCGCCCGATTCCCAACTACCATCCACAACCCTATCGTTAACCAAAGAACCAAAATCCCCAGCCGGATTAGAAAACAACCTGGCGGAATAATTCTGCACACCTTTTGCCTGCAAAATTAAAGCGTGTTTGCGAATAAAATTCTGCGATTCCGGTTCATCAGCATCCGCCGCCCGCACGAACAAATCATCCAACAATTCAATAATATTCACAAAGCTATCACGGAAAATCCCCGAAAGATTTCCCAACACATCAATCCGGGGGTGACCGACATCAGCTAACGGTTTTAATTCATAGCGAACAATGCGGCCAGTTCCCTCTTTCAGAGGTTCAGCCCCCACCAATTCCAGCAGAATTCCAATAGATTCGCCCCGAGTCTTAATCGCATCCAAACCCCACAACATCACCGCCACAGTCTCAGGATAATTCCCATGTTCCTCAAGGTGCTTCTCAATAATTTTCCGAGCAATTTCGCGCCCCCTTTCATAAGCAGCCGGAGAAGGCATCCGATAAGGGTCTAAAGCGTGAATATTCCTGCCAGTTGGCAACACCCCAGCCCCATTCCGCAACAAATCCCCGCCCGGTGCAGGCAGAATATATTCCCCATTCAAACCCCGCAAAAGATTAGTCAACTCATCCGTAGTTTGCAACAACAAATCCCGCACCAACAAACCCTCCTCAAAAGCCCCACCAAACCCCTCTTGTGGCACAGGTATCTTGCCTGTGCTTGTTTGCGAAACAATTGTTTTCACCTGTTCCTGTGATAACCTATCCCCAAAATAAGCCTCAAGATAAGAGGTCATTTCCTCAGAATTAGGGGGTTCCCCGAGAACGTGCAAACCCGAAGAAAATAAGCGACATTCAACCACCTGCAAATACTCGTAAAGCTTCACCAGATAGCGGTTAAAAGCATCAGCACTGAACATTCCCACATTCTCAAAACTAAAAGCAATACCCAACTTGCGAGCCTCATCAAACGGACAATCCGCCTCCAAACCGCTATCTAAAACTTTCTTGCAAATAGCCTCTTTCAGCACATAATTTTTTGCAGTATCTTCTCGATATTCCGCAATCAAATCCCGCAAAGCCATCAATTCCTTGTACAAGCCAGCGCGGCCGTAGGGCGGCACGTTGTGAGAAATCAAAACACCGTAACCGCGCCGTTTTGTTAACATCGATTCCGATGGATTATTAGCAGCATAGATATAAAGATTCGGCAAACTTCCCAACAGAATATCCGACCAAGAATAGCCAGTATTTCCCAGAGGAGATCCCGGCAACCATTCAACAGTACCGTGCATTCCGAAGTGAACCACAGCATCAGCTTGCAAATCATTTTGCAGCCACTTGTAAAAAGCAGCGTATTGAGGGTGAGGCGTCAAATCGCGATCGAACATTAAGCGCATGGGATCGCCCGAAATCCCCAGCGGCGGTTGCAAACCTATCCAAACATTCCCCAGTTGAATGCCACCGATTTGGAACTCGTCGCCCTCTGTCTTAATGCCCGTACCCGTTAAAGATTTCCACTGTTTCTCGATACGACTTGTTAACAAATACCCCAGCCACTTCTCCAGCTTTTTGACATTAACAGTATTGCCAAACCCTCCCCTCCCATCTGCGTTCATCCCCGTTAATCCGCCCCCATCTGCGGTTGCAGCATCATCCGCCTCCTTCACCCTGCGAATTAACTCCTCCCCGTCAGCCGGAATTTCTCCAACTGTATAACCTGCTGCTTGAAGTTTGTGCAGGAAATTTAGCAGCGATTTCGGTACATTTAATAAAGCAGCCGTACCCGCCGCCCCGTAACCGGGAGGAAACCCGTAGAGAATAATCGCAATTTTCCTTTCAGATGGCGGAGTTTGCCGCAGTTTCACCCAATTTTTAATTCTACTTGTCAGGCGTTTCGCGCGATCGGGCACCAGATAAATATCCTCACCCACCAAACCGCCCAGCGGCACTGGATCGATCGCGCCATCCAACTCAGGCAAAGCATACAATACCACACTTTGCAAACCTCCAATCCCCTGACGAGTCCAAGAATGGATATCCTGAATCAGCAGAGGTGCGGACACAAAATAAGGTACATTTTTAGCAGTTAAAATGCGCTTAGCAACTTCCACCTGCCTTCCACCCTCCATCGAACCAGCAGGCCCGCCAACCAAAGGAAAGCCAATAGTAGAAACAATCGCATCAACTTCCACAGCATCTTTAGAAAGCGAAAGAGTTTCAACATTGCCTTGTTTTCGGCGCGCAGTTTCATCAGCAGTCGTCATCCAATCCCGCACCGCCACATGGCCCTCAACGCCATTGATAAAAATCGGCAAAGGCACAATTCCCGCATCTTCAAAATAGCGGATTAATTGAGGAATATAAGGCTGCTTGGTGATAACGTGCTTGCGGTAAAGCAAGATGCCCACAACAGGGGATTTTACTTGATATGAATTTTGGAACCCATTGGTGTCAAATTTTGTGGAACGGGCATCTTGCCCGTTAGAAACCTGGTCATAATTTTCCGACAAATTAGTCTCAAATTTTGTGGAACGGGCATCTTGCCCGTTATAACCTTTTCTATCAAGATGTCTAGCCTCTTTTGTGGAACTGGGACCTTGCCCGCGCCTAGCACTTTGATGACTCAGATACCAATCCAAATATTGCCGAGGCGATTCAAAATAACCATTATAATCAGGATGCAATAAACCCATATTGGGAGTTTCCACAGGCGGCGGAATTTCTGCAACTTTCAGCCCCAAATACTTTTCGGCAATAATCCAAAACATCGAGACAACATTATCCGCACCGCCCGCATTCCAGTAACCATAAATAATCAGCCAGTTACGCAAATCCTGCACTTTTTGCACCGGCACATACTTTAATAACTTCGGCCCAACCTTCAAAAAGCTGATGTAACCAGCCAGCTTATCTTCTTCTCGCCCATTGCTGAACTTATCCAGAATAAACTTAACCGGCTTCGGCATTCCCTTCGGTTTGTCGCCAATTTTAAAAGCGCCGATTTGAGTAAGACTCATCAATTCCAAAGCCGACTCAAAAACCAGGCGAATCGGGATATGTTGCACCATTTCTCGCAGCCACATTACCGCATCGTAATCAAACAGCAAACTCCCGAAAAACACATCAGCATTCGAGAGGGCGGCTGCCACAGCGTCAGGTTCGTCTGCGAGGGCGCGATCGCTAAAAACCCGTACTTCCAATCCCTGGCAGCCAGAAACAGCCGACTCGGCAGCTTTGCGGTACAAATCAGCATTAAAAGATTCAAACCCTGCAATTAAGACAATGCGTTTCACAGCCCTACCTCGAAATATTTGCTTCTTTTAATGATAGACTAATTGCAGAAAATCACAGGCAAGATGCCTGTGCCACTAATAAAACAGAAAAACTACTTGCTTCACTTCTTACTTTTCTTCGCGCCTTCGCGATTCGTCGTCAAATATTTATTCGTAAAGTAACAAAAAATTAAAATAATTAAACCACTCCAAACACACACATAATTAAAACCGTGAATCGAATTCCTCCCGCAATAGTTATATTAGGTCAAAACAGCCTGCAGATCGCCAAAAAAATCTCCGCACATTTCCCCGGTTCCCAGATTTACGGTTTAATCGATCGCACGGACGACACAGACATCAACTTTAGCAACTTCGGCGAAACATTGCGGGAATTGTTTGCAACAGAAACCCCAATCATCAGCATCTGCGCCGCCGGAATAATCATCCGCACCCTCGCCCCGCTGCTGTCAGACAAACGCGCCGAACCGCCAGTTTTAGCCGTCGCAGAAGACGGAAGCGCCGTCGTACCGCTGCTGGGCGGTTTGCACGGCGTTAATGATTTGGCCAGAGAGATTGCAGCAGCCCTCGGCGTACAACCTGCAATTACCACCACCGGAGATATTCGGTTTCGCACCGCGCTGCTGAGTCCTCCCCAAGGCTATTATTTAGCGAATCCAGAGAACGCGAAGACTTTTATTTCAAATTTGCTCGCCGGGGCAAAAGTACGCCTAGAAGGGGCTGCAAGCTGGGTTTCCGAGAGCAATTTGCCGATCGCGCCCGACGCCCAATTAACTATCCGCGTCACCGAAAAAGCAATTGCGCCGACGCCAGATTGTTTGGTTTACCATCCGCAAATTGCAGCAGTTGCACTCGCGAATCTATCGAATGTTCAGCCAGAAATATCCCTGTTTTGCGTGCAGGAATTACTGGCAAAAACAAATTTGGCAGCAGCTTCTGTTGCTGGATTTTTTGCATTAAAAGAAGAGATGGGAAATCCGGCACTTGAAGCAGTTTCACAATATTTTAAAGTCCCCGTCCGCTTTTTCAATCTCTCCGAACTTGTCGAATTAGACTCAATTGAATTCATCGAAAATAAGGCTGCACAAATTGCCCTGACAGCAGCAGGTGCAAACAGTCAGTTAATCGAATGCGATCGCACTTTATCCCTGAATTGCGCGATCGCCCTGGCCGCCCAACCTTTTGATGCTAGGGCGATCGGAGTTAGCCGCGGCAAACTGGCGATCGTCGGTACCGGCCCCGGAGGCGCGCCCTGGATGTCCCCGGAGGTTAAGGAAATTTTGCGCGAAGCCACGGATTGGGTGGGTTACAAGTTCTATCTCGACTTAGCCGGAACCCTGCGGGAAGGACAAAAGCGGCACGATTCCGACAACCGCGAAGAGATCGATCGCGCGCGTTTTGCCCTAGATTTAGCAGCATCAGGAAAATCTGTCGCCGTGGTTTCGTCGGGAGATCCGGGTATTTTTGCGATGGCGGCGGCAGTGTTTGAGGCGATCGACTTTGAGGCCAAACCCGAATGGCAAGGCATCGATATTCGGGTGGCACCGGGCATTTCAGCCATGCAGGCGGCCGCGGCTGCGATCGGAGCTCCCCTTGGACACGATTTTTGCGTGATTTCGCTTTCGGATATTCTCAAGCCTTGGGAGGTCATTGAACAGCGGATTTCGGCAGCAGCAGCGGCCGATTTAGTTATGGCATTTTACAATCCCATCTCGAAACAGCGGATTTGGCAACTCGGAAAAGCGATCGAGATTTTGTTGCAAAGTCGCGATGCTAAAACCCCCGTCATATTGGGGCGCAACCTCGGCCGCCCAGGCCAATCTGTGCGGGTTTGCACCCTCGGCGAATTCCAGCCGCAAGACGCCGACATGAGAACTTTAGTTATTGTCGGTTCGAGTCAAACTCGGATTATTCCCCGCAAATATGGAGATGTTTGGGTTTATACGCCGCGCAGGTACGACAAATAAGTAAAGCAGCAAAAACTTAGGAAATCAGCAATTGACTGAAAGCTAATTGACTTTGACAAGGAGATTTTTTGATCTCGCTGGGGGAAGTCTAGGTTAACTAATGGCGGCGAATCACTCGATCGCGATCCACCTGTTATTTCATCTTATGGTTTTCACACTCGATTGAGATGCGATCACCTTTGATTACAGAAATCCTCGGTAATGAGGGAGCTCGGCTTCAGGAAGCCGAGTTTTTCTCGCAGACATTGAGCGAATTTAGAACTAGACTCAACCCTAGTAAGGGTTTCAGCTTGATTTTTAGAGATATCTAATTTACATCTCAGGAAATAAAAATTTTTTATATAGCAGAATAAAATTAAGGGCGATCGAGGTCTGCTACATTATTTAATTTTAAGATAATCTTATCGCTAAAAAAAATTAGCTTCACGAAAATGAGTCTTTTAGGTCTGTACAGATACAGAATTAAGATGCTTTATGATAAAATAGCTTTAACAAAAGGTTAAGGAAGCGGTTAAAAAAACATGAAATTCCAAATTCCTCTAGCTCCTGGAGCTGTAACCCAATTTTTGCTTCGAGTGGTGGGCTGTCTCGTTGTACTATCTTTCTTGACTCGGATGAGTCTGTACTTCTTGCCGGATTACCCGTCTAGAGACTTCTTGGCAATGGCATTCAACGTTGATGGCGAGGTGAACGTTCCAGCTATATACTCATCTTTGGCATTGCTGTTTAGTTCTGTGTTGCTGGGTGCGATCGCCCATGTGAAAAATTTGGATAGCGATCGCTACAAGCATCACTGGAAAATTTTATCATTCATATTTTTAGCTCTATCTGTAGACGAACTGGGTCAATTGCACGAACATTTGATTGGCCTGCGAGGCGTGCTAAATGCAACAGGGTTTCTTTACTTTACTTGGATTGTGCCGTTTGCTGTTCTAGTAGCGATATTTCTCTTATCCTACAGTAAGTTTGTGTTCCACCTTCCTGTTTCCACAAAAAAATTATTTTTTGCAGCCTGCGCTCTTTATATTGGAGGAGCAATGGGGATGGAAATGCCAGGGGGATACATAGCTTCTACAATGGGACAGGAGAATGTAGCTTACGTGATAGTAACGACCCTTGAAGAGTTTTTAGAAATGCTGGGCATCGTTGTATTTATCCACGCATTGATTTCATATATCAAAACATATGTAGGCGGGGTAAGTTGGAATATTTACATACCCGGAAAAAACCCACAAGTTACCGAGGATCAAAATATCGATCTACCTGCTCTTCCGCAACCAGCCAACACAAATCTATTACAGTGAATCACTTAAAACCGGGTTTAGGGACGACGCAAATACTGCATTATGGGTTTTGATTAAGAGAAAAAACCCGGTTTCTTTTTTACTAATGCGTCCTTGACTGGATATTATGTGATCTTCGGCGCACAAAACGACTAATATATAGGCTGCTTGTGGCACCAAAAGACTAATTCGACGTGGAACAGCTTAGTTCACAGATGACATCCTTACCTTTACCAGAAAATCGCTAAGAGCAACCTTTGCATTAGGATTTGACGGCAAATGACTTCTAAAACTTGCATCTTCTAATATATTGATTAGCCGATCGCGCTCTTGCTGATAAAATTCTATATCTGTATCTTCGAGCACTGATTTTTCCTCCCCAGCCAGCTTGCGAGCAATTAAATCAGGAATGTACGACAACTGGAACTTATCGTTAAGTTTCACCAAATTCGCCTCCACTTCCCCCGTTTGCATCAAGTGAATCCCCGCTAGCAACACCCGGTAAACATACAGCAGCGGCTTAACCCGACGCGGGCGTTCTTTCTCAAACAATTTCCATTGAGTTTTAGCAAAACCGAGATAGTGGTGGCTGTGGTGCTTGGTAATGCAGTTCGAGGCGAGATCCTTTAATTCCTCGTGTTCCTTTGTACTGTAAACTATCAGCGGCGAATACAGTTGTTCTAGCACGTAGCCGTTGCGCTTCAACAGCATCTCAAAAAATTTCTTGATATCGTGAGTTACTAAATCGAGTTGCATTCCATCCCGAACTTCCGACACTTCGATTGTTTCTTCAGCAGAAATCAGTCCAATTACTTTCGGTAGCGGTAAGATGTGTACTCCCCGCAAGTCGAAGTCAGAATCTGCGGAAGGAAAGCCGTATAAGTGCGAACCGCTGACAGTCGCAAACAGCAGCGGATAAGGTTGAACGGAGATAATTGGGGCTAAATCGGAAATGTATTCTGTCATTTATTTCAGTCCCCCTCTGCGACGGCTTTGTTTGACAAGAAGCGATTTCAAGATCCGATTTCGATCGCACCTCTACGAGATTTAATCAAAAATAGGTTCGCTTTCTCGTAATTAGGACGTTCCGGTAAGGAAGTTGCAGCAAAAGCGCGATCGAACTCACCGTGCAAACTCAACCGCCACTGATTCACCTCATCCCAGGATATTTCTTGGTTGCGGATCGATAAAAGTTGCGATCGATAATCCTGCACGCGAACAGGCACAAACCCCTCCTTTAGCACCGTAATTCCTGACAGCAACAAGCGAATTAAGTGCATCGCGTGCTTCCAACGAATTTCCCCAGTATTGCGGAGGTCTTGCTCCATCTTTTTAAATTGAGACAAAACGTAGCTATTGTAAGTTTGATAAACCAATTGAGAAAGAAAGATTTCCTTAATTTCCAGCAATTCTTGTGCGACCGGAGAAACCGTTTCTACCAAAGGCGTGTACAAACATTCTAGCACATTTGGGTTAGCTTTTAGTGCCAAAACTAGAAACTTTTGCAGTTCCCAATAGCATTCCTGATTTTTCTTGTTTTCCAATTGTTCTGGAATGCCGTAAAGTGACCAATGAAGTATTGCCGGTGGCAGGTAAATCCCGCGTCTGTCTGTATCGGATTGCTCGTTATCAAGACCATAAGCTCTCGAACCAAGAATGCAGCGGTAAATTACAGAATCATAGAGGTTGTATTCTGCTAAAAAATCTCCTCCTGACTGCAATCCTTCGCTCTGAAACTGCTTGCGGATGCTGAGTTCGTGCCGCCGCAGACTAACTTCTGTTCCGTCTGGGAGTTTGACTAAATATGCGTGGGAATTGTCGGTAGGCGATTGAACGATTACACCTACTAATCCCGGTTTCCAAGATTGGTCGCTGGCGGGTTTTTTGACCTCAATTCTGGTGACAATTTGGGTTCCTGTGGGTAGGATTAAGTTGAAATTTTGAGGAATATTGGCATTTGCCATGAGGAAACCTCCTGGGGGGAGACGAGCTACAATGTTAGTGTAGCATATGTGTAGTATAAGAAATGGGGGTTTTGGGCGATCGCTAGTTTTGGCGTAGGTATGCGCTTGCTTTCCTAACAAATCGCTAAAACTATTGTTAAATAAGGCTTCTATGCTTAATCGAAATTGAGTGATCTAAATCACATTCTCAGCGTGACAAAAATTATTGATTTAAAGGTAAAAAACGAGGTAAATTTATACAAATTTTAATTAATTAAAAATAAAATAATGGATACAAACATCCCACCGGGATACTTAACAGGGCTGTTAGATTTGGACGATATGACTGGGGGGATGGTACGAAAGGATCTAATCATTGTTGCCGCCAGGGTTTCAATGGGGAAAACCTGGTTTGCGATACATTTGGCTCTACAAATAGCCAAAAAATACAAACTGCCGGTAGTCTTTTTTAGTGCCGAAATGTCTAAAGAAGCCCTCACAAAGCGGATGCTGGCGATGGCGTCGGGGATAAATTCTCAAAGACTGATGTGGAACAAAATCTACGAGGAAGAATCGGAGAAGCTGGCATCCACAATCGGAGACCTATCGGGATTACCAATAATTATCGATGACACTTCGGGCCCTAGCCTAACACCAGCACTAATGAGAAGCCTCCTTCGGCGCGTCGAACAAGATTACGGAAAAATCGGCTTAGTGATACTAGATAACCTCCAATTATTAGGAGAAAGAAGCGCAGTAAACCGCGCTCAGGATGTGGCAGCGCTTGCAGGACAGTGCAAGGCGATTGCCAAGGATTTTGATGTGCCTTTTGTAGCACTAGCTCAGATACATCGTGGCGTCGAAAGTCGCAATGACAAGCGCCCATTGCTGTTGGATTTGAAGGAAGGTGGCGACATCGAACAATATGCAGACCTCGCCCTGTGTCTGTATCGCGACGATTATTACAACCCAGAGTCAAGCGAAAATGGCAAGATAGAGGTGATAGTTCGCAAGCAAAGAAACGGTGATATGGGTACAGTTAAATGCTGGTTCAATCCAGAAAAAGGCTCATTCATAAGTATTATAAAATGATAAATTTGTAGGGTGCGATTCGGGCAGAATGTGACGACAACAAACTAAGAATTCCCCCCCTAGCGCACCCTACGGTTAGCTATCTACGAATAATCTGTAGGGCGCGCAATGAGCACCTTACGAATTGATAGAAAAATGAAAAAAGAAAAGAGCCACGAACCTGCTCTAAATCCCTGTAACTCTTAATAGATATAGTTGTGAGAATATGGGCGATGCAGGATTTGAACCTGCGACATCTACCGTGTGAAGGTAGCGCGCTACCACTGTGCCAATCGCCCGCAGATAACTACCATAACATACTGACTTCCAATTAGCAACTAAAATTGCAAAAAAAAATCAGCCGCTGGTTTCAGAGTTAAACTCGACATAACGTGCGATCGCACTTTTGCCCGATCGCACTCAAATAAGCATCAGTTAACCTGCCACCAACCCGCCGACGGGCCGACAAACCGCACTACAATCCACCAAGCCACCAAAAGACTAATCCCGATCCAGCTTCCGCGACTTGTCCACTTGACAAAATCTTCGCTTTGGGTTTTCGTGATTGGCAGCCAGGGAACGATGCGTTCTTCTTTACCGTATTCGTCGCCGATCGACTCTTTGCGACGCTTAGCTTCACCCATAATCTTTGTCTACTAAATTAGATTTCAACTGGATACCTAACCAAATTATACGCCAACAGGTCATCTCAAGCCTGCGTCAGCCAAGTCGTATCCAAATAATCAATCCTCGCAAAAGGACTCAAAGCCGCTAAAACCTGCTGTCCATAACTGCGGTGAATCACCCTGCTGTCGAAAATCGCCACAACCCCTTGACGTTCTCGCACAGGCGCGATCGCCCGCTGCAATTCATTCAGCGCCGCCGGCAGTAAATACAACCGAAACCAATCCTTGCGCCGTTCCTTATAATAAGCCACACGCGCCGTCACCAAAGGATTCTCCAAAGAAGGTAGCGGCAAAGTTGCGATCGCCAGCAAGTGAGGCGCCCTCAATTCCCCCTGATGTTCCCGCCAAAACTCCCACCCCGTCACCAAAATCGCATTCTCGCCCACATCAGTCTTTTCTACCTGCACCCGAGAACCGAACTCAGAAGCCAAAATTGCCGCCAGCCGAGCCTTCAGCGGTACATCACCAACAATCAGCACAGTTAAACCCGCCACCGACGCGCTCATCAACAGCAAAGTCCGAATTTCTTCCATTAAAACACCCTGAAATTCCGGCGTATTTGGCAGCGGCAGCCAGTTGGGAATGTACAGTTGAATTAATTCATTTTGTCGATCGGGCGAAAACTTAACGCTCGTCAATTCTGGAAGCCCCAACATTTCCCGGAAAATCGGAGCCTTCGGTTCCACATCCACCGCCCCACCAATCAACACCACCGGCTGATCGTCCCAAATTTTGCTCAAAACCTCAGCCACCTGCACCGGCGCGCAGTACAGAGAAAATGACCCAGCCTCCCGATGAATTTCCGCCCACCGCAGTTTTCCGTTTGTTTCCCACCGCTGCCAAAAATTGCTCCAAGCAGCCGGAATTAGGGGGTTTGGCTCGATTTTTTCAAACAGCCCCTGCAAAATATTTTGCTCTGCCGTTTCCAGCAAATAGCACTCCTCTGGTTTCGCCGGATGCTTAAAGAAAGCCCGCGTTAGCATTACCCGCCCTTGGAGGATTGCATCGGCTTCCAAAGGCTGAGATTGCATTAAATCGTTCCAGTCACCCGGTTGCAAACCTGCCGTCAATTGCTGGCGCGTCCAAACTTCCAAGTCATCCACACCGTCAATAATTGTCGGAATATTCTTGTGAAGTTCCGAATTCCCCGCCAAGCGAGCCGCCAGCCAAGACTGCGGATCTGCTAGCATCAATCCTCGCCCAGTGGCACGATCGGAATAAGTCTCGATCGACCCCTCTGTTTGCAGCCACTCTTGCAAACGCGGAATTTCCACTGCTCTCAAATGCTCGATCAGCGGTGTCGGCGCCACTAAAATCACAGGCTCCGGCCACATCAAAATCGGCATCAAATAGCTGACTCGATACCGCTGTCGGTAAGCTCCAGCGGGAAGCCCCGTTTGAATTAGAGCGCTGCGCCCCAAGCGCAAAGCCCGCGCCACGAGCCGCGCCATCGTTAAATGGTGTGGCCAGTGCGGCTCGGAGTGCGATCGCAGGAAGCGGAGCAATGAGTTGTGGACTTCTACCTCAATCAATCGGTTTTAAAATTGACATTTCTCACTCAACATAATCAAAACTGGCCAGAAAATCAACTACTTTTTGACCGAGAGGCAAACTGAATTTACTGTGCTGATGACTTGTACCTCCCTTCCCAAAATTCCCGTGAGAATTAACCATCAAACTCTCCTGTCCCGAACTAATTAAAATAGTTTGGGTAGGGGACTCAAAAAACTTTGTTGGCTGACTCACCCGTGATATATTAGAGAGTAAATTAATCAACTCATTTAATTTATTTGTAGCTGTACTCAATGCCTTACGCAACTGCACTATTCGTTTTTCCTCCAAATTTTGACTTTCGATATTTTTGCCAATAACCATAATATTTCTCTGAGTTTGTACAGCATCCTTAAAAGGAAGAATCGCTAAAAAAGCTGCTGGCAATAAATGCTCATCGCTCTCAAATCTAAAAGTTAGAGTAGTGCGGCGGTAGCCGACTTCAATATTGGGAGGAAAATTCATTGCCCGGTAATGCCGAGCTATTTCGCTGTAAGCTGTTGCTAAAGTGCTGTTTGCTGAGTAGTCTAAAAGTGCGTCAACCATAATTTGCACTAACCCAGGCGTGTGATTTAAAAATTTTCTCGATTCTGACGGCGAATTAAATTGTTGAATCTGAGTGCGATCGCCTGCGGGGCTGAGGTCAACCCACTGGCAAGTAATATCATCTGCGATGATGCCACATCGAGGAACCAAATACAGTTTTGCTCCTGTTAAAGTTGCTCCCCTCAAATCAGCGCCCACCCAATCTGCATTAATCAAATTGGTTTCTGTCAAATCAGCGTGAACGAAACTAGCACTTCCTAAATTAGTATTTCTTAAATCTGCTCCGTTAAGGTTAGCTCCGCTCAATTTAGCACAGCTCAGATCGGCGCCGTTGAGGTTAGCTCCCGTCAAATCAGCCCATTTTAGGTTAGCTCCACTCAAATTGGCACTGCTGAGATTCACCTGTTGCAAAGAAGCTTGTCTCATATCAGCATTGCTCAAATTGACGCCGCTAAGTTCTGCTTTCGTCAAATCCGCGCCATGCAAGTTAGCTTCTTGGAAGTTAGCTGAAGCAGCCGAAGCACCTCTGAGATTTGCACCGGAAAGATTAGCACCGCACAGGTTAGCTTCCGTCAGTTTTACCTCTCTTAAATCTGCTTCAGTCAGGTTTGCGCCGCTGAAGTTAGTTTTGCTGAGTTCGCAGCGGACTAATTCGCTTCTAATCAGGGATGCTCGGATTAATTGAGCTGCACTTAAATCGGCTCTCACTAAGTTTGCTACGTTGAGAGTCGCCCCGTTTAAGATTGCCCGCGACAGGTTGGTACTGCTGAGTCTAGCCACATTCAAGTTAGCTTCGCTCAAGTTAGCTTCGCTCAAGTTAGCGCCGCTCATGTTGGTGACAAATAAGCTAGCCCCCCTTAAATTTGATTGGCTGAGGTTGATGCGGCTGAGATTAGCTTCATTCAGGTTGATTCCTGTGAAATCTCTGTCGCCTTCAGTGTATCTTTTGACGATTGCAAATCGTTTGAGCAGTTCTTCAGCTTCCATTTGTTTACCTGAATAAAATGGCGATTGGCTAACTTTTATATGGCATAAATAGAAATAATATCAAATTAATTTATAGTATTTACTCACCGAGCTGATAAAAACTTTTGACAAACTCAATGACCGTATTTAGTGGCGGGGTGGTAAATCTTTGCGCTTTAATTGCAGGACTGATAGAGGTTTTGTTGACTCCCGGCAAATTTGTCAAGTTTCTGCCAAAATCTGGGTGATAGTGAATCATCAAAGTTTCGGCGCTGGAGTTAGCCAGTACAGTTTGGGTAGGCGATTGGAAAAAACTTGACATCGGTTCGCGATCGAGGCGAATCGGCTGAATTTTCATTTCCCCTATTTTTCTCATTGTTTTGGTCAGGGCTACGTTTAATTGCACTACCATATTTGAGACTCGGACGCCCAGGTTATTACCACTTTGGGGTTGAATCATCTTGATCAAAGTAATCAAATTTTTCTGAGTAAATGCTGCATCACTAAAGGGAATAATGGCAACGAAAGCTGTGGGAAATAGTTGCTCGTCCTGCTCTATTTTAAATGATATGATTGTGCGTCTGGAATTAACTTCGATACTGGGAGGATGGCTCAAAGCAGGGTATTGACGGGCAATTTGGCGGTAGGTAGCTGCCAGGACAAAGTTAGCATCCGGGTCGAGGGGTCGATCGACAATAATTTGAACTGTCGGCGGTGTAGCATTGAAAAACCTTTGAGATTCTTCTGGGGTAAAGCGCTGAATGTGGCTGCGATCGCCGTTAGGACTGAGGTCAACCCAATCGCAGGTAATGTCATCTGCTTTCACATCAAACCTAGAAACCGCGTAAATTTTTGCCCCAGTCAGGGCCGCTCCCGTCAAATCGGCGCCCACCCAATCAGCGTGAATCAAATTCGCTTGGGTCAAATCCGCGTGTACCAGAGTAGCGTTCAATAGATTGACATTGCTCAAATTTGCCCCGTACAAGTTGGCCCCGCTCAATCTCGCTTCATCAAGGTCAGCGCCAGTAAGGTTCGCCCCGCTGAGGTCAGCCCACCGGAGATTAGCGCCTCGCAAGTCAGCGCCACTGAGGTTTGCCTGAGATAGATTAGCTTGTCTGAGTTCGGCATTGCAGAGGTTGACTCCTCGCAAGTCTGCCCTGCTGAGGTCGGCTCTGTGCAAATTAGCCCGTTCCAAATTTGCCGCTGTTAGAAAAGCGCCTCTCAGGTGAGCCCCGCTGAGGTCGGCTTGCTCTAGATTTGCTTCTCTGAGGGTTGCTTCTCTCAAATCTGCTTCGCTGAGGTTTGCACCGCTCAAGTTTGCATTGCTGAGGTCGGCTCGGATCAGTTCGGATCTGATCATTGTAGCTTCGACGAGTTGGGCTTCGCGGAGGTCGGCTCGAATCAAGTTAGCCACGTTGAGGATAGCGCCGCTGAGGTTGGCTTTGTACAGATTGGCACCGCTGAGTCTGGCAACATTGAGTTTGGCTTTTCTCATGTTGGCGTTTGACAAATTCGTGCCGCTCATGTTGGTAAGGCTCAAAATTGCCTCACTGAAATTAGCCCCGCTGAGATCGATCCTGCTGAGATTTGCCTCGCAAAGGAGGATAGCAGTAAAGTCTCTTTCTCCTGCTGCATATTTGGTGATGAGTTCTTCGGCATCCATGCTTTTCGATTTCCCTGATGTGTTAGCTAGAACAAAGCTTTGTTGTGCCAACCTTTAAACTAGAATAAGCATTTTTTGTAACTTGATGCAATATGCTTAGACATCTATATTGTGGAAGCCTTTTATAAAATCCAAAATGCTAGTGATATTAGCTTGAGCCAATTTTGTGCTTTCGGCTAACTTACCCGATGTTGAGTTACTTGGCTCGTATTTTTTAATCAGGCGCTTGCCGAAGGCGGGGTGGTGATATACGCTGAGTCTTTGATCTCGGGAATTAATTAAGATCATCTGTGTTGGAATTTGAAAGAAATTGATGCTTTCGCCGATTTTGGGAAAAGAGCTGGAAATTTTGATTTGATCTACTTTGCTAATAGCTTGGTTGAGAGCTTTGCTGCATAACTGCACGTGTTTAGATTCTTTGACGTTAAGTTTGCCTGCATCGTGGGATTGAATCATTTTCATCAAAGCTATTAGGTTTTTTTGAGTTGTGGCAGCGTCGTTAAAAGGAATGATGGCAACGTAAGCGGTGGCAAATAATTTATCGTCGCTGTCCATTTTAAATGCGAGTACGGTGCGCCTGGAGCTGACTTCGATCGTGGGAGGCTGACTTAAACTCGGGTATTGTTGGGCAATTTGGTAATAAGTTGCAGCTAGCGCAAAATGAGCGCCTTGGTCTAAAGGCGAGTCAATCACGATCCGAACTGTGGGCAAGGTTTCGTGAAAAAATTCGTGGGTTCCTCCCGAGTTCAACCAGTAAATTTGGCTGTGGTCGCCGTTGGGGCTGAGATCGACCCACTTGCAGGTCATGCCTTCGGTTTTGATGCCTAGCCGCGAAACTGCGTGAAGTTTGGCTCCGGTTAAGGTGGCTCCGGTTAAGTCGGCTCCAATCCAGTCGGCGCGGATCAAATAGGCATTTGTCAGGTCGGCGTGAACTAAGCTGGCATTCAGCAAGTTGGCGTGGCAGAGGTCGGCTCGGCTGAGGTCGGCACCGCTCAATTTGGCTTCGCTCAGGTCGGCCCAGCGGAGATTGCAGCCGCTGAGAATAGCCCAACGCAAATTGACGCCGCTGAGGTCGGCGCCGCTGAGTACGGCTTGAGTAAGGTTGGCTTGTCTCAGTTCTGTGCCTCGCAAGTCGGCGCCGCTGAGGTCGGCGCGGCTGAGGTCGGCTCCTTGCAGGTTGGCTTGTTCGAGGTTGGCTTCTGTCAAGCACGCGCCGCTGAGGTGAGCGCCTCGAAGGTTGGCTTGAGCGAGGTTGGCTCCTCGAAGGGTGGCTTCGGTAAGGGTTGCGCCGCTGAGGTTGGCGCCGCTGAGGTTGGCGCCACTGAGTTCGGCTCGAATCAGCTCGGCTCTGATCAGTTTTGCTCCTATGAGTATGGCTTTTTTGAGGTCAACTCGCACTAGGTAAGCGACGTTGAGGTCGGCGTCGGTGAGGTCGGCGCCGCCTAGATGGGCGCCACTGAGTCTGGCAATGTTGAGTTTGGCACCGATGAGGTTGGTTTTGCTGAGGTTGGCTCCGCTCAGGTTTGCTACACTCAGATTCGCACCCTTGAGGTTGGCTCCGCTCAAGTTGACGCCGCTGAGGTTGGCCTCAGTCAGGTTGATTCCGGCAAAGTTTCTTTCTCCGGCGGCATATTTTTTCAGGAGTTCCTCGACTGTCATGGGGGCGGCACCGTATCAAATATCCCCATTTTATTGCTATGAATATCGGTATTGTAGGACTGGGTTTAATTGGCGGCTCGATCGGGCTGGATTTGCGATCGCGCGGGTTTAATGTTTTTGGGGTTTCGAGTCGGCAGCAGACTTGCGATCGGGCGCAAGCTCGCGGTGTTGTCAATGAAGCCAGCATAAACCTGTCTCTGATGGCAGCAGCCGATGTGGTTTTTATTTGCACGCCGCTGGGGTCGATCGAGCCGATCGTCCGAGAGTTGGTGCCCTATCTTTCCCCTGATACTATTGTAACGGATGTCGGTTCCGTAAAAGCACCCATAGTGCAGGCTGTGTCTCCTCTGTGGCCGAATTTTGTGGGGGGACACCCGATGGCGGGGACTGCTGAAAGCGGAATTGAGGCGGCGCTGCCGGATTTGTTTGTAGGCCGGCCTTATGTGGTGACGCCGACTGCTCAGACGCCGACGCTTGCGGTGGATAAGGTTGAGGAAATTGCGCGGTTGCTGGGTGCTAAAGTTTACCGATGTGAGCCGGAAGAACACGATCGAGCTGTGGCTTGGATTTCTCATTTGCCGCTCATGGCGAGCGCGACGCTGGTTGCTGCCTGCGATCGAGAGGGCGATCGGGATATTGTTAATTTAGCCCAACATTTGGCGAGTTCTGGTTTTCGGGACACGAGCCGCGTGGGCGGCGGCAATCCCGAGCTGGGAGTGATGGTGGCAAAGTACAATCGAGAGGAATTGTTGCGATCGCTCTCTATTTACCGCGACAGTCTCGACGAGTTCATCAGCGATATCGAAGCCGAAAATTGGCAAGCTCTGGAACACAAGCTGAAGCTGACTCAACAAGCGAGACAGAATTACAAATTGTGATCCAAAAATTACTTAAAACGGTTCCCGTCTCGATTATGATTTGTGGATGCCTGTATATTGAGTTTTAATGTACACTTATTCTCGACTCAAGCGATTTTTACTGGGTGAATCTCTCCCCACTAGCGCATCTATTCATGAACGGCTGAGCAACGCTACTGGACTAGCTGTTCTGGCTTCCGATGCACTGTCGTCTGTGGCCTACGCTACTCAAGAAACTCTGCTGGTACTGTTACTAGCGGGGAGTAGCAGTTTGAGTTTATCGCTGCCTATTTCTGGAATTATTATTTTACTGTTGGCTATCGTGGCGCTGTCTTACCGACAGACAATTAAAGCGTACCCCAACGGCGGTGGCGCTTACATTGTAGCGCGAGAAAACTTGGGTATTTATCCCGGTTTGATCGCAGCAGCTTCGCTGATGATTGACTACATCCTCACCGTAACAGTGAGTATTTCGGCTGGGGTGGCGGCATTGACTTCAGCAGTTCCCTCACTGCAACCGTATACAGTCGAACTATGCTTATTTTTTATTGTCTTAGTCATGTTTGCCAATCTCAGGGGCGTGCGGGAATCGGGCACTATATTTATGGTTCCTACCTATGCGTTTATCGTGGTAATTTTTATCTTGATTGCCACGGGTTTATATCACCAGGCAACAGGTAATGTTATGCCGACATTACAAAATATTCCAGCTAAGGAACCTTTGGGATTATTTCTGCTGGCGCGGGCGTTTGCAGCGGGCTGTACGGCCCTGACAGGAGTTGAAGCCATATCAGACGGGGTGTTGGCTTTTAAGCCTCCTGAATGGAAAAATGCCAGCCTGACTTTGACCTATATGGGGGTAATTCTGGGAGTGATGTTTGTGGGAATTAGTTACCTAGCTAATATTTATCACGTAATTCCTAGCGAACATGAAACGCTCCTTTCTATTTTAGGGAAACAAATTTTTGGAGTCGGCATATTTTACTATTACTTGCAGGCAGCAACTCTGTTGATTTTGCTGTTGGCGGCGAATACGAGCTATGCGGATTTTCCGCGACTTTGTTATTTTTTGGCGCGGGACGGGTTTTTGCCGAGGCAATTGTCGCTGTTGGGCGATCGCCTGGTTTATTCTAATGGCATTAATCTGCTAAGCTTCTGCGCTGCTCTTTTAATTATCATCTTTCGAGGCAATACGAGCGCGGTGCTTCCCCTGTATGCGGTTGGAGTTTTCACTTCTTTTACTCTCTCCCAATCTGGAATGGTAGTTCACTGGTTTAAGGAACGAGGTAAAGGTTGGCAACTTAGTGCTGTGATGAACGGTGTTGGTGCAGTGGCAACAACGGGAGTTTTGGCTGTAATTCTCGCTACAAAATTCCTTTTGGGAGCTTGGGTTGTCGTAGTAACTATTCCGATCGTAGTCAGTCTATTTTTAGCTATTCACCGGCACTATCGGTATGTAGCAGCTCGCTTGAGCATTCAGGGAATAGAACCGAGGTCTTATCTTCGCAGACCTAGAGTTAAGACGGTGACACATCCGGCAGTGGTGTTAGTCGGGCAGTTGCACCGAGGAACTTTCGAGGCCCTCGATTACGCTCGTTTAATTGCTGATGAAGTTGTTGCAGTTCACGTTGATATTGGTTTGACCGATCGAGAAAAATTACAATTAGCTTGGAAAGATTTGCAGTCAGACATTCCTTTGGAAATTCTGGAATCGCCTTACCGTTCTGTTGGTGAGGCTTTGACTCACTTTTTGACTTTGTTTGAAGAGCAGCGACCGGGAGTATATTTAACGCTGATTATTCCGGCTTTTGTGACGAGAAATTGGTGGGAGGGACTGCTGCACAATCAAACTGCTTTCTTTTTGAAAGCGGCTTTGCGCGCTAAAAAAAGTCGGGTTGTAACAACGGTTAGGTATTTTCTTTAAGTAGGGATGGGCAACCGCCGGCGATTGCCCGTACTTCCTCGCAATTAAGACTGGAATGCGCTCCGACGCGCTGGCCCCAGAAACCCAGTTTCTTCGCAAAATTTTTGGTTTGGATGCGATTTTGCTAGGCAGAAACCGGGTTTCTGAAACCACTTGGTAAATCGTATATATTTATTAAAAATTCAATCAAAGGGTTGACATATCAAAAATGATATGTCATAAATTTATTCATTAGAAAAGTTGCCTTTCAACTTATCTTAAAAAAGATTGCGCCTGCTGAACCCAAGTCTTTTGTTCCCTCAAAAATCTCTTCACCTTTTGGGGGTTGCTATGCAACCCGCAACAGACTATTTATGCAGCAGCCAAAAAACTTGAACAGGCTTTTGCGAGCTTTGTCTCGGCCAAGTCTGGATGTTAGTTACAGCACCAAAGTCTACTCTATTTCTCTCAATAGTTCTTTGAATGAACACTGGCAAGATGCCAGTGCCACAAGAGAACTCAATAGTTCTTTGAATGAACACTGGCAAGATGCCGATGCTCAAACAGCAAAAGTTTTGCTCCCAGAGGATTTTCCTGTGGAAGCCAAGCGTTCAAACAGTTAGCAAGTTTGGCGAATTTCGTCACCCTCAAGGTGGTGGCGTTTGTCGCGCTGGCGCTACTCCTGACTTCTATCCAGGGGATGCGGGAGTGGCGATTGCATCGTCGAAACAGCAGGAATGGTGATTCCGGTGGCCACCGGTTCGGCTTCATGATTTACTCGAATTCGCCGAATGTGGCCCGATCGAGCTTGCGAGGCCTGGCCAAAAACTCTGAAACATCCTGAATCCAGGCTTTTTCCGCTGTCTGTCGCAGCAAATCCCGAACTTGTGAGCAGCTACCTGCAAGCGGAAGCAACAGCCGCTAATTACGGTTTTATCAACCGTTTGCTGCTAGCAGAAATTCTAGGCTGGCGTTGGTGGCAAGTTTTCGGGGATGTGGAAGCTCCCTTAGTATACGATTTGCCTCACAATATTACTTGAGCTGAAGGTGTCGGCTGGGTAACTGGCAAAGGCGCTTGTCCCGCACATTCCGGTCAGCCTGTAATTGTACCGGGTTCGATGGGCGCGCCGTCTTTTTTGCTGGTTGGTTCGGGAAACGATCGATTTTTGCGATCGGCTTCTCACCGTGTAGTTCGGGCGCGATCGCGCTTCGATATAAGTCGCAAAGGTGTTGACAAAACTGACTCCGCTTTGGGATTAACTGGCGTAGATTCCATTGCCGGGTGCGAAGAACGCAGAATCGAAGAAGTACCAACCGCTTACAAGCCAATTCAACCAGTAATTGACGTTCAGGTTGAGACGCAAATAGTTGGTGTAGTCGCTAAAATAAAGCGAGTGTTAACGTTTAATGCCTAGGAACAGGGCATTTGAGAATTAAAAATTAAACAAGGGTAAGGTGCGCGCGGATCACCCTACTAATTTTTTACTCTCGGCCCTATTTCCGATGCCCCATGCCCTATGAATGATTCTCAAGCATCACCAAATCAATCAAAACCTGTCCATCCCCTAAAGCGGCTGCTGAAGTACGGGCGTCGCTACCGCCTGAAAGCTTGGCTGGCAAGTATCTGTTCGCTGCTGAATAAATTTTTCGATTTAGCACCGCCAGCATTAATTGGTATTGCCGTTGATGTGGTGGTGAAACAGCAAGATTCTATCCTCGCTCAGTGGGGCATAAAAGATGTCTTTTGGCAACTAGCAATTATCACTCTTTTGAGCGCGGTTGTTTGGACGTTGGAATCTATTTTTGAATATGCCTATGATTATTTGTGGCGCAATTTGGCTCAGGATATTGAACACGATTTGCGTTTGGAAGCTTACAGCCATTTGCAGGAATTAGAATTAGCTTATTTTGAAGAACGCAGCACGGGCGGTTTGATTTCTATTCTCAATGATGATATCAATCAACTCGAACGTTTTTTGGACGACGGCGCTAATGAGGTGATTCAGGTAATGACAACGGTTGTTGTGATTGGCGCGGCTTTTTTTGCTGCTTCTCCTGGTGTTGCTGGGCTGTCAATGCTGCCGATACCTTTTATTATTTGGGGTTCGATCGCGTTTCAAAATCGCCTCGCTCCTCTCTATGCTGACGTGCGGGAAAAAGTGAGTTTTTTGAACGGGCAACTGTCGAATAATTTGATAGGAATTACTACTATTAAAAGTTTTACTTCCGAAGATTATGAAATTCAGCGCATCGAAGCACAAAGCCAAGCTTACCGCGAAAGCAACCGACGGGCGATCGTACTTTCGGCTGCTTTTATTCCGCTGATTCGGGTTGTGATTTTCTTGGGGTTTATTGCAACGCTATTTCTGGGCGGTTTGGAGGTGGTGGCGGGCAGGTTGTCGGTGGGAACTTACAGCGTTTTGGTGTTTTTGACCCAGCGGTTGCTGTGGCCGCTGACTCGCCTGGGAGATACTCTGGATCAATACCAGCGCGCAATGGCTTCTACTAATCGGGTGATGAATTTGTTGGATACTCCGATCGCAATTCGCACGGGTGATATTCGGCGGCCGGTTAGTTCGATTAAGGGGGAGTTGGAATTTAAAAATGTGACATTTTCTTACAATCAAAGAAAGCCGATTTTGCAGTATTTTTCCTTGACTCTGCCGGCTGGAAAAACTACTGCGATTGTTGGCGCTACTGGTTCGGGAAAAAGTACGCTGGTGAAGCTAATTTTGAGGCTGTACGAGGTACAGTACGGGAATATTTATCTCGACGGTATAGAATTAAATAACCTGAATTTAAAAGATTTGCGGAGAGCGATCGGATTGGTGAGTCAAGATGTGTTTTTGTTTCACGGTACGGTGGCAGAAAATATTGCTTACGGCAGTTTTGAGGCAACTAATCTAGAGATAGTAAATGCTGCTAAAATTGCAGAAGCGCACGAGTTTATCGCCCAATTGCCGGACGGTTACAACACTATTGTAGGGGAACGCGGTCAAAAATTGTCGGGGGGGCAGCGGCAGCGAATTGCAATTGCGCGGGCTGTTTTGAAGAATCCGCCGATTTTGATTCTGGATGAGGCTACTTCAGCGGTTGATAACGAGACGGAGGCGGCAATTCAGCGATCGCTCGAACGAATTACCAAGAATCGCACTACAATTGCGATCGCCCACCGTCTTTCTACTGTCCGCAATGCCGATTGCATTTGTGTCATGGAAGAGGGGCTAGTGGTAGAATCGGGGCAGCACGAACAACTGATCGAACAGGACGGAATTTATGCGGCGCTCTGGCGCGTGCAATCTGGTATAAGATAGAAACGCAGCGGTTTTGGGTAATTGGGAATTGCTAATTTGTAATTAGGGATGGGGCATTGGGCATGGGTAACTAATGACAACTGCCAACTGCCAACTGCCAACTGACTACTGACTGCTGACTGTAAAATATTAGTTTATACAAACAAGAAGAGAAAATGTTTCTATTTGATAGCCCTGAGTCCAAACCCAACGAAAATAGCTGGAGCCGCAAATTAGATAAATTCGTGAAAGCTAATCAAAATGAATTGGCTGCTTTGGCTTGGGGGCTATTTCTGGAAAGGGGAGAGGAAAGCGAGGAGATTTTGGCAATTGATGTTGCAGAAACTGCGCGTTTTGTGTATTGTAAGAAAGAGGCGGTTGAGGAGTTGAACCGTCAAGTGAGAAGTCATATTCAGGAAGTTGTAGGTGTGTTGAACGCTCACAAGCCTGAGACAGAAGTGGCGATTTTGGCGATCGGCGAAGGTCAAATCAAGTTAATTTTTTTTGAACCTAAGCCTGAACCTCCTGTGTGTTTTGAGGAAGCCGCAACAGATGTTGATACATTGTTGGCTAAGCTGGAACAGCAGATGGTTGAATATATGAAATAGGAGTTATATCAAATCCGGTGGCATCGGAATTGATATTACCTACAATCAGGAGAGGACGCCGTGCGGTTTCCCTACAATTAATCGGGCGATGGTTATATCTATTATCGAGGAAGATTGATTATGTTGAGGTAGGGAAACGCCAATTCCGTCTCCTCAGTTTCCCTATTGTCGATGGTTATATCCGAGATCGCACTCTGAGGGTAATTTCATTCAACAGTCTCTTTCAATCCCTCGGTGAGATCAACTGCGTATCAGCAACAGACAAGATGCCTGTTCCACAAAGAGTAAACCGGGACTTATTATAGATATCAGAATAACCAGCAATCAAAATAACCAGCGGGCGGCGAATCGTCATGAAAAATTTGAGCTTTGTCTAAAGTAGGTACAGCCTCCGCCAATTCCCTACCTACTTTTACCTCAAGCGCCCTGTCTGTTAATGGAAATGAAAATTGATGGCTATCTTGCAAATATTTTGCCTTAGCAACAATCTCATCTTTATCCAAAATCTGGCTGTTGCTACCAATCAAAATACTATTACTTTCCTGGCAAACACACACGCACACTTGAGAAAACACACTTTGAAAAGTCGTGATTTTTTCGGCATAAAATTGATCTCTTTGCAGCAGATTTGCTACCACAACTCCCTCGCTTGACAAGTGTTTTTTGCAGCTTTGATAAAATTCTTTGGTGGATAGGCGGTGGGGAAAGTAGCCGTTGCCAAAAGCTACGTCGATCATGATGATATCGTACTGAGTATCTGATTTTTGCTGCTCTAAATACTCTCGGCCGTCTTGAATTGTTACAGTTAGCCGATCGTCAAACTGCACTCCAAAGCACTGTGTAGCTGCTTCGATCGCGATCGGATCGACATCCGTACATTCTATAACAGTTTCCGGCAAATAGTGGTGCAAAACTAAGGGAATTCTGCCGCCGCCAAATCCAGCCATATAGATTCTTTGAGGTTGGCTTTGCCACACTAAACCCAACATCATCGCCTGAGTATATTCAGATACTAGATGTAAAGGATTGTTGAAATCGAAAACAGATTGCAGTAAATCTGTTTGCTGATTTACTTTTTCTACTAAAGATAGCTTAATGTGCGATCGCTCTTTTGTTACTGCAACATAGTGAACACCAGACTCTTTGCAAAAAATAACTTTGTCTGGCTGTTGCTGCAGCCAAGCCAGCCGCTGTCCAATAGCGGATAAATTAATAGATTGCCAAGTTTTGTGTTCCTCAATCATCTGATTTTAAATTTTATTTAAATTCGATATTCTCTAAGAATATAGCCTCATCCAGGCGGTTTCTACCAAAATGGCTGAGTCGCCCGGTATCTGCGAAGAAACCGGGTTTCTAGTCAAGGCTGGCGCAAGTCATGTTCTCATTTTCCAGCAGGGCAGGGGAACGAGAAGACCAGAGAAATTAAGCCGATTACAGCCGCTTGTACGCCACCAATTCCAAACCTGAAACCGAAAGTTCCACTTTTTGCCAATCTTGCTTGTCACCTTCCAACTTTTCAAAGGCTGCTGAGGTTAGCAAAATCTCTCCCCGTTCCGCCAAATCCTCTCCCAGCTTGGATGCGAGATTAAATTCCGATCCGTACATATCCTCTCCTTCCAGCATCAAAACATCGCCACAGCCAATACCAATACAGAGGTAAATATCCATCTCCGGCGGGAGTGTCGTGTTGACAGCCGCTGTGTGTTTCAAAGAGTCGCTCGCAGCTTCCACCGCCGATTTTACATCGGGAAAAACTGCAAAAATATTGTCTGCTTCCTCCTTAACTACAGTGCCACCGTATTCGGAAATTATCGGTTTTACAATTCCGTGCATCCGGTGAATCATTGCCAAAAAATGAATAATTCCGTGGCGGACTGTCGTGCGCGAAAATCCCGACATATCCATTACTAAAATTGCGTAATTTTTGCGAAAAGTAGCATTGATTTTTTCATCAATCTCAGCCATTCTTTCGGGATATTCGTTTCTTTCTTGCAGCAGCTTTTCTAAGTTAGCGCGGTTATTTGTTTTCATTTTTGTTTAATTAAATTCCCAATCTCGACACAGTTCTTGAGGGCGGCCAGCAGGATGCACCGCACAATTGATGCCATCCTTACCGTAATAATAATCGCAGACTTTGCAAGGTTTAGTTTGCTCTAATTTTTTCATCAAAATTGCCCGGATTGTCTGGACTCGGTTGCGATACTTGTTTGCATTCGAGTGACTCGGTTCAATTGCCAAAGCTTGCTCGAAAGCGGCTAAGCTGGAATCGTACAATTTAATAATTTGGGCGCTGTATTTTGTCCAAGCATCGGCATGGCTTTGATACAGTTCGACTGTACTTAAGTTGAAAATTCCGTATTCTGTCCAAGCGTCGGCTGAAGCTCGATCGAACTTAATATTGGCATTGAGCAAAACTTTTTTGATCGTTGCCAAAAGTTCCCTCGGCTGCCAAGGTTTGCTAACATAAGCCTCGGCGCGATCGCCCTGGAACCTCGCAAATAAAGCTAACTGCTGTCCCTTGCCTGTTAAAAATACCACAGGTATGTTCCGAGTTTCGGGATTAGCTTTAATTAAACGACAAACCCCGTAGCCGTCTAGACGGGGCATTATAACATCTAATAATACTAAATCAGGGCAATTTTTCTCAATTTTATCCAACGCTTCCACACCGTCAGATGCCTGAATTACATTCAATCCGCTGCATCTCAACTGATGTGAAATGCACTCCCGCTGGCTGCGGGAATCTTCCACCACTAAAACTGTACTCATCACGCCACACCTGGTTTCTGAGGTAAACTTGTTCGCTGCTTCGAGTTGTCCTTGCTGAAATCAGTTTACCCGCCTTGGATGAATTTGTTATCACTGGCAAGCTAAACTTACTCAAATTGCAACAAATCTTAAACTGGGGAGCCAAGGTGATACTTATCAGAAAATGCTGGTTGCTAATACCGGGAAAATTATTCGATATTTAGACCACAAATATTGGGCTTTTAAGCCTTAATAACGGCAAATCGTACTGATATCGGACGAAAACCTTCTTGAATTGCAACAGATAATCGGCTACTGTATACGTTAAAGTTCTTAAACACGACAAATGAATAGATTGCTCCTCACTTTATTGGTAAGTCCAACGCTGTTTGGATCTGTGATGTCTTTGAGCGCGATCGCAAATCCCGCTCAAATTGGCGAAACACCAAGCCAATCGGCTGAGTCGCCCCAATGCGTGCCCTCGCCCCACACTCAGCGTCTGACTTGCGTGCGCCTCCCCGCCAAAGCTGCTGCTAATTCTAAAGTAAGAATCAGTTGGCAGCGCCCTGCTGACGAACAGGTGGCAATGCTGGACTTTTCCGAAGAAGAAAGCGACGCCGCCGTGGCGATGTTTGGCTGCGACTGCCCGACTTGTATCAATTCCCTGCGCCAGTTGCGCGGTGTTCCCCTGTTACCGGTGTAAGGGCGATCGCGCCATAGTGTTCGAGCTAACGTTTGAATTTTGCTCAAATCGCGATCGTTGCGAAATTTGATAATTGCGGGACGATCGCACTTGTCACTTGTCATCTACCATCACCTATTCAGAGCGGCGAGCGAGCTGTTCAGAGCGATCGACCTTTTGATGTCCACAAATTTTAATAATTTCTCACCGATAAAATGTCCTTCGATGTCTTTGGGGCAAAAGGCATAATATCGAATTACATCACAGCTCAACAGTTGTTTTTTTTATATTTCATCAGTCTATAATTTGGCCGTTTGTAATGGCGAAGGTTATTCGCAGCTACACGAACGAGACTGCCAAAAGTTGTAGTTTTGGGTTTGTAACAGTAGATGAATCCAGATCAACGCTGATGTTGCAAATCGATCGCACCCCTCGGCAAAATTAAATGTATAATATTAACGCAGTAAACCGCTACGAGTGAATCATGTCCGCAAACACCGCGCTACCCGCAGCCCTAGCTAAAATCGTTCAGCGCTTTCAGCGACATTCCGATCCAAAACAGCGCTACGAACAACTGCTGTGGTATGCCAAAAGACTCCCAGCATTTCCCGAAAGCGATAAACTGCCGGAAAACAAAGTTTCTGGCTGCGTATCGCAAGTTTATATTACTGCAAATTTGACAGACGGAAAAGTTTTGTATCAAGGCGATTCAGACGCTCAGTTAGTCAAAGGATTAGTTGGCTTGCTGGTGGAAGGTTTGAGCGGATTAACGCCTGCTGAAATTGTGACCATTACCCCAGATTTTATTCAAGACACGGGATTGAATGTGAGTCTGACACCTTCCCGCGCTAACGGATTTTACAACATTTTTCAAATGATGAAAAATAAGGCACTTGCTTGTGAATTGAGCAAGCAAGCCGAAGCAAATTAAAAGAATAAACAGCCATGACTCAAACTACAAATTTAACAAAATCACGTTCGGGCAACTATCCCGCCGCCGTTCAAGAATATCTCTGGAATTGGCAAGAAACGCAAATCAAAGTTATTTACGAAACCCGAGGACAGGGAAATCCTGTATTGCTGCTTCCTGCTTTCAGTACGGTTTCCACGCGAGAAGAAATGCGTCCTTTAGCAGAATTATTAGCTCCTAAATTTCAAGTTGTGAGCTTAGATTGGCCGGGTTTTGGCGCATCGGATCGACCGCGAACTGACTATCAACCGCAATTATACCATCAATTTCTCAAGGATTTTGTTGAGGCAATTTTTAATAGTCCGGTTGCTGTAGTGGCTGCTGGTCACGCTGCGGGTTATGTAATGCAATTAGCGCAATCAAAGCCGAATGTTTGGTCAAAGATTGTGTTAGCTGCGCCGACTTGGCGCGGGCCTTTGCCGACGATGAGCAAACAGCAAAGCGGCTGGCACGGCATCGTGAGAGAATTAGTACGATCGCCTTTACTGGGACAATTCCTCTACAAACTCAACACTGCGCCGTCATTCCTCAGTTTGATGTACCGTCGCCACGTCTATGTCGATGCAGCTAAAGTCACGCCAGATTTCATTCAAAGCAAATGGCAAGTGACGCAAAAACCCGGTGCTCGATACGGTTCCGCTGCCTTTGTGACTGGTGGTTTAGATCCGGCAAAAGTGCGATCGGAATTTACAGATAAATTTCAACAATTAGCAGTGCCGGTGATGGTTGTAATTGCTGAAAATGCGCCGCCAAAATCAAAGGCTGAAATGGAAGCATTAACGGAATTACCCGGTGTTGAGTCGCGAGTTGTTCCTGGTTCTTTGGGTATGCACGAAGAAAATGCAGAAGCTTTAGCAAATGCGCTTCAATCTTTTCTATAAATTATTTAAACCCAATTCTTCAGTCCGCGCAGGCGGACTTTGTTTGTGTAGCCCCGAATTATATTCGGCGGTTAATTGGGCGGTTTACATCATTAGAATAACAGCGGTATTTTGGCTGGTTTTCTCTTCCTTTCCTTTGCCCCTGTATGCTGTGGGAAAGCCGCCGTTTGCTAATTCACAAGAGAGTATTATTGAAAGTGCGATCGACTTTCACATTCATTCTTCTCCTGATGTGATTCCTCGCAGGTTGGATGATTTTGAAGTAGCTAAGTCAGCCGCGCGATCGCACATGAAAGCTGTTGTATTGAAAAATCATTATGCCAGCACAGCAGCGCGGGCAGTTCTGGTTAATAAAATAGTACCAGAAATCAAAGTTTTCGGGGGAGTTGTTCTCAATAAGTCGGTAGGGGGAATTAATCCCGAGGCTGTAGATGCAATGCACCGCATCGGTGGCAAATACGGTAAAATAGTGTGGTTGCCAACGGTTGATGCTGAGCATCACTTGCAGGTTTTTCACAAGCCGGGAATGGGGATTAAAGTTGCGGAAAATGGCAAGGTTTTACCGGAAACAGCAGCGGTGTTGAAGATTGTAGCAAAAGAGAATTTGGTATTGGAAACCGGTCATATTTCCTCAGAAGAAGTGATGGCGGTTGTCAGTGAAGCCAACCTGCTCAACATTAAAAACATCCTGATTACCCACGCCATGGCGGATGTACCCGGTTTATCCCTAGAAAATATGCAAACAGCCGCCGCAGCCGGAGCTTTCTTAGAACTCGCATTTGTGAACGATTTGATGGGAGAAAATGCCGCTGATGACGGACACAAAAACTGGCATCAAGTTTCAATTAAGAAGATGGCAGCAGCGATTAAACTAATCGGAGCGGAGCATTTTGTTATGAGTACAGATTTGGGAAGAAAACCCGATCCTTTACCTGCGGAAGGTTACAAATTATTTGTTAAAAAGTTGAGGGATGAAGGCATTTCTCCGCACGAAATAGATTTAATGATGAAACACAATCCAGCTCGATTGTTAGGCATTTAGAATTGGTAATGGGGTATGGGCAATCGGGGATAGGGAATCGCTAATTGGGAATTCTCTTCCCTCTTTTCTCTTCCTTCTTCCTTCTTCCCTCTTCCCTCTGCCTTATGCCTTATGCCTTCTACCTTCTTCCTGACATCAGTTACATCCGTTACATCCGTTACATAATCCGTTGCCGAACTTCCTTCTTCTATTCTTGATTGCCTTTACCGTTCAAGTATCCGTTATCTGCAATGCGCCAAGCACCCCCAGCATTGCCCGTTAAATCGCTATCTTCCACGGTAGCAATGCCATCTCTGTAAACGGCGATCGCCTCACCTTCATTACCATTAATCCGACACCGGCGCACGAGCAATTTTCCTCCCAATCCGACACCTATTCCCAAACTGCCGTTGTCAAAAATACTGCAATCTTCCACCGTTGCTTTCCCATTATCCGATATAAAAATTCCGTTCCATACCCCATTATGAATTTGACTGCGGCGGAGGATAGAATTTGTATCAGGGCCGCAAATTCCCACCACAGAATAGTCCGCAGAAGTGATATCGCTGTCTTCTATGATTAACTCGCCTTTGCGAATATCTACAGCGTAATATTTCCCAGTTGCCCTCAGCGTTAAACCCCGCACTAAAGCAGTATCAGTTGCCATTTTTATGCAGTTTGAGTTGATACTTTCAACCACAATGCTATCGACCTCTCCGCTGCCGATAATTTCTACCGATTGGTCGAGAATTAAACTTTCACGATAAACGCCTGGATGCACGTCAATGCGCGTGCCGGCTGCTGCATTTTTCAGCGCTTCGCTAATAGTAGTATAATCGCCTTGACCCTGCTGAGAAACAACAAATCCTTGACTCTTCCCAACTTTGGTATCTGAAGTAGATGCTTCAATTTGCTCTGATTCCGAGTCAAAATGCTCAGATTGTCGATCGCCCGCTTCTGAAAGTTGCGATGTTAGCTGCAAGCGTTCTTGATAAACTGTCTCTAGCTGATGTTCTAACTCGGATACTTGAGATAGAAGTTGAGCTTGATTCTGGTTGGCTGTCTCGATTTGACTTTGAGTTTCCGAGAGTTGAGAATAAAGGTGCGATCGTTCTCTGTTAGCAGTTTCTAGCTGAGATGCCAATTCATAGCGACTTTGACGCACACTTTCTAACTGACTTTCTAAGTCGGATACTTGAGATAGAAGTTGAGTTTGATTTTGATTAGCGGTTTCGATTTGACTTTGCAATTGGGAGAGTTGAGAAGTGAGCTGAGATTCCAATTCAGAGCGAGTTTGACGCACACTCTCTAGCTGAGCTTCTAAATCAGATACTTGAGATAGAAGTTGAGCTTGATTCTGATTGGCTGTGTCGATTTGACTTTGGAATTCCGAGATTTGAGAAGTGAGCTGAGATTCCAATTCAGAGCGAGTTTGACGCACTCTCTCTAACTGATGTTCTAAGTCCGATACTTGAGATTGAAGTTGAGTTTGATTCTGATTGGCTGTCTCGGCTTGATTTTGAATTTCCGAGAGTTGAGAATAAAGTTGCGAGCGTTCCGTGTTAGCTGTTTCTAGCTGAACTTCTAATTCAGAGCGAGTTTGACGCAGGCTATTTAGCAGATTTTCTAAGTCCGATACTTGAGATTGAAGTTGAGTTTGATTCTGATTAGCCGTCTCGATTTGACTTTGGAATTCCGAAATTTGAGAAGTGAGCTGAGATTCCAATTCAAAGCCACTTTGACGCACACTTTCTAACTGTTGTTCTAAGTCCGATACTTGAGATTGAAGTTGAGTTTGATTCTGGTTGGCTGTCTCGGTTTGACTTTGGAATTCCGAAATTTGAGAAGTGAGTTGAGATTCCAATTCAGAGCGATGCTGACGCACACTTTCTAACTGGTGTTCTAAGTCCGAAATTTGAGATTGAAGTTGATTTTGATTCTGGTGGGCTGTCTCGGCTTGACTTTGAAGTTCCGAGAGTTGATCATAAAGTTGCGAGCGTTCTGTGTTAGCACTTTCTAGCTGAACTTCTAAGTGAGAGCGAGTTTGACGCACACTATCTAGCTGAGATTCTAAGTCGGATACTTGAGATTGAAGTTGAGTTTCACTCTGGTTGGCTGTCTCGATTTGACTTTGGAATTCCGACAGTTGAGAATAAAGGTGCGAGCGTTCTGTGTTAGCAGTTTCTAATTGAGCTTGCAGTTCTGATAACTGAGACTGGAGTTGCGAGCTATCTCCCTCCTTGCGATGTATCTGAGACTCCAATTCTGACAACTCAGACAGCAGTCTTTCTCGCTCTAAAACCACCATTTCGGATTGAAGTTGTAGTTCATGAACTTGAGAGTTTAACTGCCTTTTATCCAGATTAGCAGCTTCTAACTGTCTTTGCAGTTCTAATACTTCAAATGGAGGTTGCTGTGCTTGTTCGCGAGCAGTTTGCAATTGAGAGTTGAGTATTTCGCGTTCTTGCTCTGCACTCTCCAGTTGAGCTTGTAGCTCTGACAATTCCGAAGTAAATTGCGATCGCTCTGCTTCGACTAATTGCAGTTGAGCTTGCAAACCCGACAGTTGAGACTGAAGTTGCTGCCGCTCTTCAAGGGAGCGATCAAACTTAATTTGAATTTCCGACAATTGGTACTGTACCTGCAATCTGCTTTGGCTAGCCGTTTCCAACTGACTCTCAAATTCCGACAGCAGAGCGTGAAATTGAGAACGTTCTGCATCCACCGTCTCTAACTCTGCTTGCATTTCCAGCAATTGAGCGTTAAGTTGCGATCGCTCCTGCTCCGCAACTTCTAACTGCTCTTTCAGTTCTGCCACTTCTGCTAACTGGGACTCAGCTTGTTGAGCATTTTCTAGCTGAAACTGCAAATCAGCAATCAGAGCATCAATTTGCGATCGATCGCGGGCAATTCCTGCCAAAAAATCTTCCATTTCCGACACTTGATTTTTTAACAATTCTTGCTCGCGAGTCACAGTTCCCAACCGACTTTGCAACTGAGACAATTCAGAATTTAGCTGATTTTCATTCTGCACCTTTTGCCGCAATTCCGAAGTTCTGGCATCCAACTGAGCAGCCAAATTCGATATAGCTTCCTGCGAACCCTGCATCCGCACCAAATTGCGTGAATTTCGCTTATTCAAAATTAGCCAGCAGACTAATGCCCCGCCTCCAAATCCTATTAATAAAAGTAATGCTTCCATTTGTTTTATCTAATTAAAATAAATTGAGTTATTTTGATGCTGACCCAAAAATGGACATCCACAAATCCCTATCTTATATCGTTTCCAGTTCCATCGGAATAATAAAATCGAGCCAAGAGTTAACACTCAACCATTCAGTTTTGCGACTCCGACTCAACAGTCAACAGTCAACAGTCAAGAATCATGAGGAGTGCCACCGGAATTGATATTACTCAAAGCTATCACAACTTGCCAGCCTGTGTTCACTTGGCTAAACAATTTATATTTCTTTACAAATTCCTTTTGTTTACAGGTAAGGTGCGCCCAGCGCACCCTGCAAGTCCAATTAATGAAGCAAATCCACAATATGAGGAATAATTCCGATATGCTGAGTCAACAAATAATCCAACCTATCCGCCAGTAAACTAAAAATTAAATCGTTATAACTCATCCCGTATTCCGCCAAACCTAAAGCTACCAAACTCGTGACATTTTCCCCTGGATGTTTCAGATCCGGTTTGGGATTTGCTTCCAAAACATAAAGCGAGCCATCAGAATCACTTCGGACATCGATCCGCACCAAACTGTTCAAACTAAACTCCCAATAAATTTTTCGAGCTAACTCAATTAACTCTTGTTTTAGTTCAGGTTCGTCACCGCCCATCAACCGTCCTCGGTCGGCCGTAATCGCCTTTTGATCCATAGAAGTAAAGATGCGTTCTTCCGGTTCCAGCACCCGCTCTACAGTCGAAAAAGCAAAGGGTTTGGTATTTTTATAAAATCTGCCTTTAGCATAAGTAACATAGCCGCAGACCGCTACACAAAATTCTCGTCCCGGCAAATACTTTTCAATTAAAGCAGTATTGTGAGTGTCTCGGTGAACTTCCGAAACCGCCTGAGACAAACCCTCAATATTGTCTACAAAATGAACGTGCAGTGAAGCGCGACCGGATACTGGTTTGACAACAAACGGCCCTTGATAGTCACCAAAAGTAATGGCAAAACGCTGATGCAAATTAGGATGCAACATTCCTTGAGAAGGATGCCAAGTCATAAACGGAGCAGTTTTAATTCCGACTGATTGCAGTTCCCGCTTAAAAGCGTGTTTGTTATCTAAAGTTGAACTATTTAAAGGATTGTGACCGACATAAGGCATTCCCAACATTTCCAACAAGGCGGGAGTGTGACAAACAGGATTGTATCCCTGGACTCCGCCAGTATTCAGCCAGACTAAATGAATGTTTTGTTGTTTCAGTTGTTCCGGCAACTTCATGTCGTCAGGTATGACAAAAACTTGCTGAAAGCCAATTTCTGCTAATGCTTTAGCAATCTCGCGGGCGACGACTTCGTAACTCTTCCAACCGCGGGGATTGTGAGTTTTGTAAATCACTGATCCGGGGCGAGCGCAGTCGCCGCCGAACACCACCGCAATCCGCAATTTAGCGAACAGCACCTCCAAATATTGAGGAAGCAAACAAAAGTCATAATGCCAGCTCTTCATGCCCATTGATGTGGGAATCATTTAAGTATTTTTTCCTTTGTATTTCATTTTTTAGCGACCGAACCGCTAGATTTCCCCAAATATATTCCCGCCAAAACCACAGAAAAAGAAAACCAATTAAACAAGCTCAAACTTTCTGAAAACAGCACCCAAGCCATAATAGCCGTAATTACGGGTTCTAGCAGCAGGAAAAAAGCTACAAATTCCGAGGACAAACGACCCAGACTGTGGATAAGCAGTCCCTGACCGAAAGCTTGGCAAATCACCGCCAAAGCAATTACCGTCAGCCATCCCTGCCAAGAATAAGGGAAAACTCGATCGCCCGCAAGCAGAACCAATGGCAAAACCAATATAGTGCCAATAAAACATCGCCATATCAATATATTTGTGGCCGGAAACTTGGTTCGCAAATGTTCTGAAATTAGCAGATTTCCTGCATAAAACATCGCCGATAAAAGAGCAGCAATGTCGCCTGCAAAATTGTCTCTCGCAGCTTGCAAATCATCCATTCCGATCGCAATTGCGCCGGACAAAGCCACCGCCAGTCCCACCAAAAACCTGTTGTCAAAGCGTCGCCCCAACAGCAGCCATCCCCCCAAAGTAGTAAATAAAGGAGTTAAGTTTCGCAGTACAGTAGAATTAGCGACATTAGTCTGACTCAGTGACCAGGCCCAGAAAACCACAGAAGCAGAAGAAACCACCCCTACCGCTGTTAACAGAATCACATCCTGCAGAGTGTAGTTCGATCGCTCTTCAACTTCAGCCCCAGACATTCGGCGACGCGCAACACCCGCACCATTCCATAGTCCAAATACTACAGTTGCTATCCACAAACGGTTAAAAACAGTAGCATTCGGGCTGATTTCCCGTTCGCTCAACCTAATAAAAATCGCCGCCAGCGACACCGCTAGCAGCGCCGCTGACAGCGAAACGATCGCCCAAATTTTGCCTTGACTTTCAGCTAATTCACCGTTTTTTAAACTGTCCGGCTTTCCCAAAACAATAGTTTGGTCTTCACTTGTTAAGGCAGAGTTTAACTCGGTTTTTTCCAAAATATTGTGCTGAAGTTCAATATTTGGCTCTGGCAATTCCAGTTTTTTTGACATTCTTAAGAGTTCCAATGAAGGCAAAAGGCAGTTGTGTAGGGTGCGTGACCAAAGAATATTTTGGTGGCGAAGGGAATAACTCAAAAGTCACGCACTCTACTTACTAGGGCTGCAAAAACTATTTTTTATAGTTAACAGCAGCTTAGGTTGAAGGTTTAACAGAAAGCCTTGTCAAAGCCTCCTTTAGTGCCGGTGGCAATTGCCGGATAATCTTGTTCTTGTCGCGATCGACACCAACCAAAGTTACCTGTGCTGTCACATATAACTCCTGAGTATCAGCCGATCGAATTTCGTAATCCCAAAGCAGCCGCACACCCTCGGTAGCAGCGATCCGCGTTCTGACTGCCACAGATTGACCCATTTGTACAGCCCGGTGGTAGCGCAGCGAAAGTTCCACCACGGGCAATTCCAAACCCTGCGCCACCCAGTCTGCATACTCGATGCCGAGAGAGCGCAAACTTTCCACCCTAGCTTCCTCCATCCAAGTAATATAAGTACCGTGCCAAACCACACCGCTGTAGTCAGTATGGTGAGGATACACTCGCACCAAATATTCAAACCAGCCCTCAGAGTCCATCCCGCGCCGATTTTGAATAGCACCAGCCGGTGCGAGTTCTGGTTGAGTTCGATCGTTCTCTAACACTTTACAAATCGTTCCAAAACGCTACATTTCTACAAATCATAAGACAAACTTCAGGCTTATGCTTGACAGTAAGAAACTAGAGTACCAACGCCCTAGTTTAACGTCGCACAAGAAAACTCAACTGTTTTTACCGCCAAAACCATGATAGAAAAAATTTTAGTAGCCGTAGCCGGTCGCGGCTTGTGCGAAGAGATGTTTAATATGTTGATGGACATCCCTTCCTTGCAACAAACCTCTGTCACCGTCTTGCACGTTGTGCCGCCCCAAGTAACCTCCGATGGCATGGCCGAGAAATTGGAAGAAGGAGGCAAGATTTTAGCACAAGCAGTCCAGTCTTTGAAAATAGATCCCAGCAAAGTCAACCCCCGGCTCAAACAGGGAGACCCGAAAACCACAGTTTGCCAAGTCGCAGAAGAAGAACAATCCGACTTAGTAATTATGGGTTCCCGCGGACTCGGACGGCTGCAATCGATTTTGGAAAACTCAGTCAGCCAGTACGTTTTCCAGCTAACATCTCGACCGATGCTGTTAGTCAAAGACGACATTTACGTCAAAAAAATCAAGCGCGTCATGGTAGCGGTAGACAAATCAGAAGCTGCCAAACAGTCATTGCAGCTTGCGCTATCTTTGGTCAAAGAAGTCAGTGGCGGAGAGATAATTTTAGTACACGTCACCAAAGATTTGACGGGAAAATCCAGCACAGATTTAACAACAAGTGCTGAAAAAGACGCTGTATTGGCCCCAGCAGTAGCACTAACCAAACAAATGGGAGTTAGCTACCGCTGCGTGAGTGCTACAGGCAAGCCAGGGGAAGAAATTTGTCGCATTGCAGACGAGTTGAATGCCGACTTGTTGGTAATCGGTTCCCCGGATCGGCGACCCAACGTTGCCAAAAACTTTGTGGATATCGATCGACTCCTGGGAAATTCGCTATCAGACTACGTGCGAGTTTATGCCAACTGTCCCGTCTTGCTAGCCCGCACAGTAGGCTAGAATCTCATCGTTAAGAGTTAGCAGCTAAAACTCAACAGTTAATAAAAAAAGCGCCTCAGCAAAAAGCTGTTGGCGCTTTTTTTTGCAAGCAGCTTGCGCCTGACAGAAATAGCAGCAGTTGCTAATCTTTTCTACCTTGACGGCTAGCTGTTTGAATGTACAGAATGATTAGAAAAACACTGGGAACCAATACAAACAGAATGGTTGCCACAAACCCTAAATCGTTAACTTCCATGAAGACGCTCGCCTCTATCGGAAAATAGAAAAACACACACAACTAGGATATCACTCAAAGGCAAAAGGCAAACTCGAAGACAGAAGAAGAGCTGACGGACAAGCGTCGAAACCCGCTTTCTGCCTGGATGCCTTCCTGCCCAATCTCTTATTTGTCCTAGAAACCAAGTTTCTTTTCCTAGGCGAGCAAAAGGCGTGATTATACAGTGAAATAGGAAAAAAAACACAATTTTTGCCTTCTGCATTTTTCTTTCCTTCTCCATCTCTAGCCTCTCTAGCCTTCTGCCTTCTGAAACTCACGGTTTAGTCTTCACGCTCACCTGGCCATTGACCATAGCTTGACAAGCCAACCGATAGTTTTCGGGCTTTTTCTTGAGCTTGCGGTTCTCAAAGTCAGTGCGGGGCGACAGATTTTCACTGCCCTCGACAATTTCCACAATGCAGGTGCCGCATTGACCGTAGCCCCCGCAATTCATCATCTTTCCCGAAAATGTGTACAAATCGATGCGGTTCTCTAGAGCTTTGAGCCTCAAATTGGCTCCGTCTGCTGCGATGACTTCCTGATTTTCCTTCACAAACTTGATATTGGCCATTGCCGATTCCTTAACGCAGTTGACATCGAACTCTATTACAAAATATTAACTAATGTGTCCAACGTTTAATACCCGATGTCTAATTGCCTTTGTGATTAAAGGACGCGCGTGCGTAGCTATCCGGTAGGGAATCGCCCCAACCCAATCTCAAGGAGCATCCGAGAGGTTATTAGTCGGAAGATTGCTCACAGCACGCTGGAGAGACGAAAGCCCCAGGTTGTAGGTGACAATTGCCGACAATCGGTTTCTCTCAGCCCTAGTCAAATCAGTTTCCGCCTGAATCACATCCGTCTGAGTACCCACACCAGCTTGAAACCGGAGTCTCGCCAGACGCAGAGCTTCCCTTGACTGCAAAACCCCCGCCTCAGAAGTTTCGATATTCTCAAAACTCGACTCCAAGCCAAAATAAGCTTGTTCTACTTCCCGGCGAACCTGGTTGCGGAGTTGGTCAAATCGACTTTCGGCGATCGTAATATCCGCATCCCGCTGTTTCACCCTGGCGTTTGCCGCGCCCCCATCGAAGATACTCCAAGTCAAACTCGCCCGGATCGAATAACCATCGGCCCAGCCGCGAGAAGTATAGGGATCGGGGTTATCAGGGTCTTGTCCCAGTACGTTGTAACTACCCCCAACACTGAGTTGAGGCAAACGCCCCGCCTGAATCGATCGCCTCTGCTGCTTGCTGATATCCCTCTGCACCAACTGCTGTTCCAACTCGGGGCGATTCTTAAAAGCCTGCACAATACTCTCTTCCAAAGACAGCCTCCAAGAGCCCGCTTGCTCTACCGGATCAGCCGCTGTCAAGTTCGCCGACTGGCTGATATTCAAAATCTCAGCCAGACGCCGCTGGGCAACTCGCTGATCGCGACGAGCAACTGACAGTTGTTGCACTTCGTTAGCCAAATTTGCCTGAGCCTGCAACACAGCAAACCGGGTTCCCACCCCTGCCCGTTCCAAAGCTTCGGCATCCCGCAAACTTTGCTGGGCATTTCTCACCGAAGCTTGGCGGATAGCAACTTGTCCGTCGGAGTTTTGCAAGTTGTAGTAAGCCTCAGCAGTATCGAAGCGGAGTTCCTCGGCTTGGCGTTCCACATCCAGTTCCCGAAGGCGCAACTGTTCCTCTGCCGCGCGGATGTTAGCCCGCCGCCTTCCGAACAAATCGATGTCATAGCTCAACTGCAAAGTGCTGTTGAGACTGTTGCTGCCGAAATTTGTGCCGGCTTGCTCGGCGGGCTGCCCGGTTCGGTTAGCCACAGCGTTGAGGCGGCGCTGCCCAGCCCGGATTCCGAGTTCTCCGCCTGCACTCATAGAGCGGCTGGCGTCCATTTGAAAATTCAGGTCTGGATAAAGAGCAGCTTGCTGTTCGCGCAAAGCTGCTCTGCTTTGTTCCACTTGCTGTCCGGCGATTTGCAAAACTTGGCTGTTGCGGCGGGCGAGGTCGATCGCCTGCTGCAAGGTAATTGACTCAGTTTGCTCGATCCTGACATCCTCCGGGTTTGTTGGAAACAGCAGTGGATTAGGGTTGGGTTCCAGGGAAGCCGGAGGCTTGGTGTCTAGAATGCCCCTCGGAGGCACAGGGGGGAAACTTTCGTTGGGAGTGCCCCGGAGAATAGGTACCGGGGAACTGGGCACAGGAATATTGTTGGGAGGGTTCGGGGAAGGCTGCTGAACCTCTGTCGGTTCCAAACCTCTTAGTGGTGTGGAACCGCCCTGAGACAGAGTTGATGGGGCAGCCGGAGCAGCCTGTTGAGGCTTTGATGCTTGCTCGGGCTGGGTTCGAGTTGATGCGATCTTGACTCCCCCTTGCTGCTGAGACTCGGAGGTTTGAGGATTAAGGGCGATCGACTGTTCGGCCTCTGATGCGGATTCTGCCGCTGTGTTCGAGGTCGATCGAACATTCTGCCCTAATTCGAGCTGATTGCTAAGGGCCACACTGTCCTGAGATTGAGCCGGAGGCTGTGCTGAAGCACTCTGTGCGGCGTTGCCCAAAGTAATTGCAGCGCCCACTCCGACTACGATGATTTGACGAAAAACACGCATAATTTTTTAATTACTCTGCAATCCTAGAGACAATTTTAGAGCAAGATTGAGGTCTCAAGTTTCTAGTCTGTAGCCTGAACTCGACGGTTACAAGTCACAATTACCATACTCATCTTAACTTTTGAATGTTCGATTCAAAATTTAGAATTTAACTTCAGCATTTGCCAGACCGATCGCCGCCGAGATTAGTTCCTCTACTCCGCTCACCGGCAAAATCCGGGTTTTCAGCGAGCTGGCGAGCTGTTCCAGGGTCATGTCGTCTAGAAAACGCGGTTCCCCCTGTTTTAGCATCACCGACGGCAGCAGGATGCCATCTCCCAAGTCTCGCCCCTGCAAAGCTTCGAGTAAATCTTGCCCGGTGAGCAAACCCGTAACAGTGATGGTTTGTCCCCAGTAGTGGCTGCACAGTGCTGCCATGTTGACGGACAAGCCGGGAATTTGGTTTAGTTGTTGTACGATCGGTTCAAAAGCTTTTTCTACAGCATTCCCCACCACCCAAACTAACTTGCGCTCTGGCTCGACTTGCATCGGTTGCAGCTTCTCAAAAGCCGTTTCAAACTGCTGGATAAACTGGCGGATCGAACCGACACCGTTACCGATTTGCGGATAATCTTCGTAATCGGCAGCCGACGGCAAATCTAAACCAGCTATTAAAAACCACTCGTCAGCCAGCCAAATGCACCGCGATTTTGAATTCTGCTTTTTAGCTTTTCCGCTACCTTTTCCTTGACTCAAAATCACTTGAATTTTCTGCACTTGTTCGATTACTTCTCGCGCTTTTTCCGCAGTTACTGCGATTAGTTCATCTTCTGGAGGGCGAAAGCGAGTTAAACCCACCGGCACGACAGCCACCGATGCTACAGCCGGCATATTTCCGGTATGGAATTTTGCCAAATCTAACAAAGTGCGTTCTAAATGTTCGCCATCATTAATACCGGGACAAACAACTACTTGAGCGTGAATTTGCAAGCGGCGTTCTTGAAACCATTTGATTTGTTCGAGAATCTTCCCAGCGCGAAGATTTTTTAACAGCCTAATTCGCACTTCCGGTTCCGTAGCGTGTACGGAAACATAGAGAGGAGAAAGCCGCATTTGTTCGATTCTGTCCCACTCTTTTTGAGTCAAATTTGTGAGAGTCAGATAGCTGCCGTAAAGAAAGCTGAGGCGGTAGTCATCATCTTTGAGATACAAAGTTTCGCGCTTTCCTGGAGGCTGCTGGTCGATAAAGCAAAAAGGGCAGCGGTTGTTGCACTGAATTAGTCCATCAAAAAGAGCAGTTTCAAATTCCACTCCCAAGTCTTCGTCATACTCTTTTTCTATTTCTAATTTGTGAGTTTTGCCTTTGGCATCTAAAACTTCTAGTTCGAGAAATTCATCGGCGCACAGGAATTGATAGTCAATTAAATCGCGGGGTTTTTGACCGTTTACGGCGACGATTGAGTCTCCGGGTTCAAATCCCATTTCAGCGCAGATGCTGTCGGGAATAACTTTGGTGATTAGGGCTGGTTTAATAGATGATTCGCTCATAATTTCGGAATTATTTTTTGGGTTAGATTGAGTTTTTACATAGCTTTTTGAGGCTTTCATGTGTAAATATAACCCTCGTACTATCTTCCATTCACCTGTCTCAATTATACAGGTTTAGTTTAGTTTAAAATGCTGAAGGAGAGTAAGAAGGGGTTTACATACATCAGCGACTTGCGGTCTTCTAGATTAGATCATGTATTGTACAGCATCTGCGACACAATTATAAGTTAGCTTGAAAAAATCAATGATAGAGCTATGAATCATTAAATCGACCTTTACTGTGAGCGGCTCATTCCTGGTTTATCGAGCGAGCCACTGAATGCTATTTCCAATGTGTCTTTCATTATTGCAGCATGAGCTATTTGGCAATTAGCTCAGCGACACCACAAAATATCACTTGGTATTTGGATACTGATTGCTTTAGACACCAGTATTAATATATTAATATCGGAAGTTTCCTGTTTCATACATTTGCAACGCGATGGGCAAATTTACTAGATGTGATTCCTCTTCGCCTCTTTCAGCTTTGTTTTATATGGCTTTACAGTCATCGGGTAGTTAGGATGAATTAAGGATATGCAGGAGTATTACTTGCAGTATTCTTTTTTATTAGCGATTTTAGCAAGCAATTTACAAATCTTCTCAATAGTTCTATTTCGTATGCTCCTGCATTTTTGGTTTTGCTCGGACTAGGACTGTATCACTATCCACAGCAAAAGCGCGTACCATTCATTCTATTAGCAGCAATAGGTTTATTCCTATTAGCCCTTGCATTCCGTACTCTCAATCGGGCAATTTGTCCTTTTTTTTCAACTGGTACTCATTTCCTCTGGCCTCTTTGTAATGATGTTTTGCTCTACCTGTCAGCAAGAAGCCTGCTCTGAAATTGGTCAGAGCGAGTAAAAGATTAAAAATCAAAGTAAGATATAGCGCATACTCACTCTCAGGTTCCCACGATCGCATACCACAAACTCAGCATCAGGCACAAACTCGCTAAATGTTGTGGAATCAAAGATTTAATCGAGCGCTTGGCAATTTTTTGAGTCACAAATATTGTAACTAATAATGATACAATCAAAGTGAAACCTTGCAAGAAACTAATCACCGCTGGATCGCCGATAAAACTCGGTAAATCGTCTCTAATTTGTCCGAAAGTGGCAAAAGCTACGGGAATCACTCGACCGCCTTCCTGCAAACCCAATCGCCAATAGTGAGCCAAACTACCGCCCCAGACTAAGGGCAAATAACCGTAGGCGCTAGAGACAAATGAGAGGGGTTTGTAAGTTGTAAATGGCATGGTTTCTGCTTGTCCCAATCGATAAATTGCCTGCATGATTGCGTAGGCAATTAGGGGAATCATCGGCGGGATAATTAACACTGCGAGCGACAGTCCTAAATGAGGTAAAAATTGCTCTAAATTGATGCCCAGCCCCAACCAGCTATTTATCTCCGGCAAGCGATGCAGATAAATACCGCCTAATAATAGAAATAACAGGGCAACTTCATAACTGTGAGGAACGTGGGTAGTCCATAATTCAATGCCGGGAGGGCGCAGATTTAATTCTACCGATCGATGCGGACAAGCTTTCAAGCAAGTCATACACAACACGCAATCTTTATTATCGGTTAATTGGGCGGGATGGGAATAAATCGGACAGCCATTAGTAGTTAATCCTTCCCCCAAGCCGGGGCCGCCTTTGTAACATTGGTAGGTGCTGCATTCCGCCGCGCAGGTTCCTTGTTGGGCGCGAAGTTCGATAATTGAGAGTTTAGCAAATAATCCATTCATTCCCCCGATCGGGCATAAATAACGACACCAAAATCGCCTCTCGAAGATTAGGGAAAAAATTACCGCCCCGGCGGTGATGAGCAACAACAAACAACTGGATAAATAGGCGGTATTTTCTAAATTCCACAACTCTTCCCACAGAAATATCAGAGTAAATAGTCCAAATAGAAGCCAGCCACCCCATTTCTCGGCTTGTTGGCGCGGCCATTTATTGAGAGTTCGAGGGAAAATTTTCAGGGATAGTTTTTGGACGATTTCCCCATAAATCATAAAAGGGCAAAAAGCACACCACAATCGTCCGATGATGGGAAATAATAATAAAATTAACGGCCACCACCACGCCCAAAAGATATTTAGGGCAAAATTATGTTGTCGATCTTGGGGAGCAACAAACAGGATAATTACCACCAATGCAAACACCCAGGTGGTAAACCAATAATTCACGCGATCTGGATACCAATCGCTCCGTAAAAATTGCCGAAATTTTGGATAAATATTTAATAAATTCAGCCGAAACTTTTGTTTCTTCGCTGCCTGGGCCCAAAACACTTCTTCCGTTAATACCTGACTCCCCTGTGCTTGAACTAAGGCGCGATCGACCATTCCCTGCAATTCCTGCAAATTCCCTGGAAAATCGTAGGCTTGTAAGCGGCGAATTGCTTCCGGTGTAACTTGGGGCTTGACTAATTTCTTTTTGCGACCAATGATATTGAGATAATAGTTAACCTGTGCTTCTAAATCTGTTTTTCGCACCCGCAAGGATGGGACTTTAATCTTATGTTGAGTCAGCTTATCTAGCTTGGGCTGCACAATTTCTGAGATTAAAATTATCCGGGCATTACTAGAACGCGGTGGTGGTGGTATTTGTCCTTCCTTGACAACTAGCCTGTAGGTTCCATCGGTTAATAATTGCTGAATTTGGGGGCATAATTGAGCGGGTAATTCTTGCACGTCATTTAAAATTAACGTCCCTTCCCCCAACCATTCCAACAGCCCCGGTTTGCCGCCCAACCGCCCGAATAATTCCGCTCCATTAGCCTGAAGTAAAGCACTTTTAATTTGAATAATTGGCTCGTTGCGGCGATGGGAACCGAAATGAATTAAAGCAGCTAAATTATCCTTTTCTAAACCAGGTTCGCCAGAGATTAATACCGATCGGCTGTCACTCGATGCCGTGCGAATTTGTTGGCGCAATTTCACTGCATAACGACTATTGCCAATGACTCCCCGTCTCGCCCTAGGTACTAGATAGCTGCGGAGGGCATTTTGACGCTCTCGTTCGTAGGCAATTTCTGCTTCTAGCTGCTCTAATTTCGCCGCCAAACGTTGAGCGTAGGCTTCGGCGATCCGTGGATATCTTTCTAGCAAAGCACGCCAGCGATCGGCACTAATTACCCAAAATTGACATTCTGTCCGAGTTATAATTCGGCTATCTGCAGGTTGCGATCGCTGGAGGGCAGATAAATTGACGATCGCCCCCGGCAACAAACTACTCGCCCACATTAATCCCGGTTGTTTGCTGCGGTAGCGATCGGCTTGTCCCCGTTCTAAAATATAGAGATTAGTGACAGGCGTATCTTCAATTACCACTCGAAATCCGGCGGGAAAAGTTGCCATTTCCATTTCACCCGCGATCGCCTGTAAAATCTCGCGGGATAATATGCCTAATTCGGTACTCTCTTCGAGCCAGTTAACTAATGTTTCGGTAGACATCGCTTAGCGTCGGCGAAAGCCGAATCGTGATAGTTGGTGTAGCATATAACAGATTCCAAGTTTATGAAGCACACCCCAGAAACCCGGTTTCTCTGTACCAATAGCTGAAAACTGCTATATATTATAGTGCCAGAACTCCTCATCATAATTCCAAGTTAACCTCAGCCATTGTTGAGTTCCATCAACGAGAGTTTTTCGTTTGAGTAAAGCCACTTTTCAAAATTCACTTTACAGCGTCCCCACTCCTTGTCTGTCATTGCAAACCAATCAGTATCCCTATTTCTGCCACGCACAATCATATGTTGTCGGAAACGCCCTTCATAGAGAAATCCCATTCTGGCGGCTGTAGTTCGGCTAGCATGATTAAGTGCATCGCATTTCCACTCAACTCTACGGTATGAATGGCCGTCAAAAAGATGCTGAAGTAATAAAAACTGTGACTCTGTATTAACTTTACTTTTATGTACAGCAGGGCTAAACCACACATGACCGATTTCTGCTCGACTGTGATTGGGAACGATCGCTAGTAATGCGACAATCCCCACTTGAGTATTACTGGAGTTTTCAAAGACTGTCCAAGTCAAAGGATCGGACTTACCAATCATTTCTGTTTCCATCCAGTATTGCATGGCAGAGGGACTTTCAAACGGACCATAGAACAGATAGTTCCACACCGCTTGCTTTTCAGGAGTGCCATGCGAGATCGAATAGAGTTCACCTACATCTCTTGTTGGAACGAGGGGCTTCAGCGTGACAAATTGACCCTTGAGTTGGATATATTCTGGTGGTTGCCAATTCTGTTGCTGCATAATTTTTTATCGTCGATCTACAGCATTTCTTAGCAAGAATTTACTGCTCGATTATAGATTACAATGAAACTGTATAACGACCAAGGTTAGTAGCGGCAGATAACCTTTGCATGACTTCCACAAGCAGGATTAACTTTCAAATTGCCAGTTGACAGGTTGCCACTCAAATCCACCTCGATCGCGCGATCGCAAATGTCCGATACCCGGATACAGAAAATGATAGGCCAACATTAACGTGCGATCGCCTGCAATTTTTTCCTGTACAGCTTGGCGGGTAGTTGCAGCCATCTCTCGATCGGCATCACAACTTAGCTTCCAGTGTGGGTTCCATAAATTAATCCTATTAATTTGAACCGTAACTGAGTCATTAAGTTGATTATATCAGTTCACCATCTTTAATCTTGGTCTTATTTTCAAGAGACTCAAAAAATTGCGAAATCTCTTCAGTATATCTGATGTGAGCAACACTTTTGCTACTTCGCGCCCGATCGATATATTGGCGATATCCTTGGAGTTAAATATTTGTGAGACAACCAAAGCACGCGGTAACCGATCATCGAACCCTTGAATATTGGACTATTTTCTGGCCAGCCTTCGGGCGGATTAAAGTAAGCCGAGATCATTCGTTTAGTCACCCACCAGAAATGCACGTATAGCGGTAGATCGACATAAACCAGAGTATCCGCCTCATCAAGTCGCAGCCAGACGGTTTCCATGCAACCAAACCCGTCAATAATCCATCTGTCAGTCTGCCAAATTTCCTGATGGGCGCGCTTCTAGTGTTCCTGTGACACCTCAACGCCGCCCGATCGATATTTAATCTTGTCCAAGACGTAAAGCGGCAACCCAGTGATGTCGGATAATCTCTTGCTGAGAGTTGATTTACCGCCTCCAGGGTTGCCAAATACTGCTACTTTTTTCACAGCCACTCTCCTTTTAGCGTTACCGAAATTAATAGGATACAAGCCCCATCCTTAAGCTTGACGGCTTTTCTATACTACAATAATTACGTAAAGTTTTTCCACGTCAATGATACTTTTAGAGTTTAAGGCTAAGGCAAAAACAACTCAATACGCTGCTGCAGACGAAGCGATTAAAACCGCTCAGTTTGTCCGCAACAAATGTGTCCGTTTTTGGATGGGCAACCGAGGTGTGGAACAAAAAGATATGTATCGTCACAATACAGCGTTGAGAGCTGAATATCCCTTTGTCAAAGCCTTAAACTCTCATGCTTGTCAAGTTGCAGCTCTTACGGCATATATAGGGCAAAAAAGTGTGAGTAAGGTGCGAGGGCGAGCGATTGCTTTCTTACCCATTACCGGACATAACTCACCGCCCTTGAGAAGGGCTATAATTAGGTTCAAGTCAGTCCTATTTTATATATTTCGCACTGCCCCACCTGCGAGCGCCGTTAAAATGGCTACGCCAAAAGCTAGCCGATACAATACAAATATCCACGTCTTTTGAGTTTGCAGGAACTTCATTAGCCAGGCGATCGACAAATAAGAAAACACAAATGCCGAAATCGTTCCCACTATCAAAGCTGCAACTCCAGCATCGCCGATTCCTTGTGCCAAATCACCCTTTAATTCCACTAATCCAGCCAGAGTAATCGCGGGAATTCCCAATAAAAAAGAAAACCGCGCGGCGGCAGGTCTTTCCAATCCCATGAACAATCCTGCTGTTAGAGTGGAACCCGATCGCGAACACCCCGGAATCAATGCGATTGCTTGAGCTAATCCCATCAAAATACCGTCTTGAACAGTTAACTTTTCAAAAGTGCGATTGCGCTTGCCAATTTTTTCTGCTGTTGCTAAAAGTAGCGACATGACTATCGAAGCAATGGCGATGCTGGCCAAACTCCTGAGCGGCGACTTGTTAAAACCTGGAACCAATGCCTTGATTAGCAGCCCAAAAAAGGCTAGAGGTATTGTTCCCAAAACAAATCCCAGCGCCAGTTGAAACTCTTGCGATTTGTAGTCGCGCCGCACCACAGCATCTACAGCACCCAAAGTTATAGTTGTCAAGTCTTTCCAGAAATACCAAAGCACTGCGACAATACTGCCCAACTGAATTACAGCAGTATAAGCAACCCCCGGATCGCCCCATCCCAGGGCGATCGGCACTACCTTCAAATGAGCGCTGCTGCTGATGGGCAAAAACTCTGTTAATCCTTGTATAATTCCTAAAACAATCGCCTGCACCAGATTGATGTTAGCAGGCCCGGAAACCTCAGCAGCGGGCGTTTGGGCGAGGAGTGCGTCAAGCAAAGCTATCATTAGTTGTGAATTCCCAGTTGTCAGTTTCTAGTAATCAGTTTAATTTAAGATCATGCAGCCTTCTGGGAAGCTAGAAGCCCACCCCACCACAAATAAATTTTATTGTGGCGCGGACTGGAACTGTCCGCCCCTGAAAAGTCGATGATCGCAAATAGTGATCTTCGGCCTGTAGAATCGCCTTGTCGATCGCAAGTATCAGCAATTTATGATCATCGAGCCGAAACTACTTTAACCTACTCAACAACATTTGCCTACATTTTGCTGATAGACTTAGGAAAGTTTTTGCATCTGATTTCGCTTTCGTTACAGCAACTGCCCACAACCTATGATATTTCCTGAAAACAAAAATTCAATTGTTACTGCTGCTTCTGGCATCCGCTGGCTGAGGCGAATCTTGTCAGCCAGTCTTGTAACAGTAGCGATCACACTTAGCTTCATACTGCTAAGCGGCACGGCGCCAGCTTTAGCAACTCTTACCGACGATCGCTTTGACGGTACAATCTTTGCCCTCTACGCCGGCAACGGTTCCCTAGTTCCTCCTAAAGTCAAGATAGCAGATTCTTTCAAACGCCATAAACCCGTACTGTTAGTTTTTTACACTGATGACAGCAGCGACTCCAAGCAATACGCGATCGTCGTCTCTCAACTCCAGGAATTTTACGGCCGCGAAGCCGATTTTATGCCCATAACAATTGACTCCTTGCCTCCGCAACCGTCACCAGAAATCACCGAACCGAGCCATTATTACGAAGGTTTCGTACCTCAAACTGTCATCCTAGACCAATCGGGGAAAGTAGTTTTTAATGAGAAAGGACAAATACCATTTGAACAGGTAGATGATGCTTTTCGGAAAGTATTTGACTTGCTGCCCAGAGAAAAATCTATCCCGCTCAAACGCCGTGTCGTGAACGAACTCAATATCGAATTGTCGAAGTAATAGGTAATGGTAATTGCTGGTCGCTATAGCAATTTTCAAGGATTCCTTAACGAGAGTTTTGTTGTTTTATATTGGGTAAGGTACGCAATGCGCGCCCTACATTTAGGGTGATACAGTCAACAGTCAACAGTCAATCATCATTGTGCCTCAGTAATTATTTACAAACACCATCTCGGGTATCAGGGCAAAATGGACGTGAACTATTTAAACTTTAAACAATGAGTAGAACCTTAATTCCTGTGATTCTGGCCGGTGGTAAAGGCGAACGTTTTTGGCCGCTGAGCCGCAAGCAGCGGCCCAAGCAGTTTTTGAGTCTCGACGGTAGCGGCAAGAGTTTGCTGCAGGCTACTGCGGAAAGACTTTTGGAATTAGGTAACGGTTGGGAGGATTTGTGGGTGGTAACGTCGGAAATGTTGGCGGCGGGGGTTCGCGAACAGTTGCCACTGTTACCACCGGAGAATTTGCTGGCGGAACCGGAGGGCCGCGATACTGCGCCAGCGGTGGCCTGGACTGCTATAGAAACTGCGAAGCGTTACGGTGAGGATGCGGTTGTTGGTTTTTTCCCGGCGGATCACTGGATTGGGGAACCACAGGAGTTTATCAAGACTTTGGAGGCGGCTGCAGAGTTGGCGAAAAATCAGGATGCGATCGCCACTTTGGGAGTCAAGCCGAGTTATGCTTCGACTGGTTACGGCTACATCGAACAAGGCGAGGAAATTGGCAGTTTTGGGGGTTTTCCGGCTTATCGGGTGGCCAGGTTTACGGAAAAGCCCGATCGCACCACTGCTGAAGAATTTGTTGCCAGCGGCAAGTTTAGTTGGAACGGGGGCATTTTTGTATTTCGAGCCGGAACAGTCTTGACAGAATTGCGAAATCATGTACCGGAAATGATGGCTGCTTTGGAAGCAAAAGGCGCACAGGCTTACTCGGAATTAGCCAAAATAAGCATCGATTACGCACTGATGGAAAAGACGCAAAAAGCCTGTGTTCTGCCCGTAGGGTTTAGCTGGGATGATTTGGGTGATTGGAATGCGATCGGTCGTTTGCTGCAAGGAGACAAACCGAATGTCGAGTTAGCAAAACACGTCGGGATTGACACCAAAGGCGGCATTTTCTATGCAGCGGATGAAAACGAGGTGATTGTCACCATTGGTTTAGAGGATGTGGTAGTTGTCAGAGATGGCAACGTAACTTTGATAGTGAAAAAGGACCGGACGCAGGAGATTAAACAGGTGATTAAAGTGTTGGGAGAAGATGAGAAATTGAAAGATTTGTTGTGATGTAAGTACGGCACAGATTGGGCAGGCGAATCCACAAAGAATTAATCAGCATTGAGCCCGACTTTCGTTTTTTAATCTGTGTCGTACTTTACTCTTCTAGTTTTGTTGTTCGCACTTCCACTGAAGCCATTTTTGTAGCAGAGTCATAATTAAAGCATCTGCTTCGTATAGTGACATAGGTTCTTTTGGTGGAGCGTGCTTATCGACACCATGCCGTGCATCATCACCAATTGCGCTTTGACTATTAGCAGTATGCGTGAATTGGCTAATCTTATCTTTAGTTATCCACTGTTCAATCTTTTTTTTACCAGCATCTTTCTTTATTGACAATTTCATAAACTTTGTAAAGATTAATCCAGTTATGTTCAAAGTCCGTAATTTGTCTGAAAACATTTTTAACTATCTCGTCTTCTTCTGCCAGCTTCCTCCAGGATTCAAACTCTAAATTACGGATTATATCTTGACCGCTTTCTAGTTGGATAGAAAAAGAACTTGAATCCACGCTAATTGTGGCTGAAAGCGCAACCCACCTCTGACGCTTACCTTCTTCGTCAACTTCCCAGATGATATGAGGCTTAAGACGTGGAAAATCTGTAAAATGAATCATTGCAACAGCACTTATAACTTGAAGAAGTTTAGTAGCTTCAAAAAGTACATCAGACGGCTTTGTTAGTGATTCCCAGCGCGAAGAAGTTAGGTAATATTCACCATTCTCTGCCATTAAGCTCAACTCATCTGATGAACGCAGCAAGTTCGACAAATTGTCAAAATCCGACTTTTTAACATCTAGTAAAACTAGCCATTTCATTGAAAAAACCTCCTAATCGTAATCTTTAAGGAAATACAACTGGCTTTTTTGCGATCTAAAAAGGAGAGACAATCGCCAATGGTGGCATTGCCTCTCCTCCATTCTGTCTGGGACTTTATTTTTTCCCAAGTCCCCAACAATTAACCGTTCCTCAAGAAGGATTAATCAATCAGTTCCGGCGTAGGAACTTGTGCATTAATCTGAGCCTGAGAAAACGAGGGCAGGGCCCAAGTTGTCTCACCCGCTTTAAAAACTTTAGCAGGGGCAACATTCAATTCAATACCACCCGTTGCTGCACTCGTTGTAGCAATTAGCTGCGTACCATCTACAACCTTAATAGCAACCGGTTCAGCCAAAGAAAGTGGCTGAGTCGCCGGGCCTAAAGTAGCTTGAGCCCCTGCTGGCAAGTAAATACCATCGCAATCCCAATCATCATCTGTAATCTCACCCGCTGCCAGGAAATAAAGTTGCGTCGGCGATTTTTTCGGCTTATTCGCATAAACTGCCAGCGTTTGCCCGGTTTGATTGCGGCACTGAGCCCGCTTTTTAGCAGTTTCAATCACGTACTTCTGCATTTGCAATTCGGACAACCGCTGTTGGTACTGTTCAGGCGTATAACCCGCAGTCGAAGGATCGCTCTGGGCTGACAAAAGTTGATTCAATTCCTGTGTCACTTCCGCATAGTCAGCCCCCTTTGTGAAATCTTTGCCTGCCCAAGAAGGCTGAGCTACAGCTAAGTTTACGAAAAGCACTAAAGCCACCAGAATTAGTTTTAAAAACTTGCTCATTTTTGTTGTCCTTTGTGTAAGAAATCAGAGTTTGTTCTTAGAAAACCCCTCCACTTTGCTGAAGTTATAAATTATTTTTCAACTTCAGCAAAGTGGCGGAAACTTGAACTCTAGCTTGCCTAAAATTTTTCGACTTTAGGTGCAGTCTCTAACGATTGATAACTGTCTTTAAGCAATATCAGCAGCCACAAACAACTGATAGCTACAGTAACTACCATTAAACCGCGATTCTCTAGAGTATGGCTATCGAGCAGGATCAGCGTACCCAGACCCATTAAAACGAAGGGAACAAGGGAATTACCGTAGCGGACAAGTAGGGTCGCGATCGCGCTCATGCGAGTTAGTTGATAGGCCACATAACACCAGACACCCACTAGCAAGAAAAAGACGCTCAGAATCACTAGCAGGCTATCCCAAGTGCAGTTGGCAAACAACGGGACATAAATCCCCACATTATCACCTCCATTAGCAAATGTCACCGCAGCTACGCTATAAGTTTGTGGCGATAAAAGACTAGCAAAGATAGTGGATTGAGGCGAATCTGTAGCAGTATTTTCATCATCAGCCTCTGTATCTCGATTTAGCAGGCGGCTGACTCCAATGGCAATTGGTACTAACCCCAACATCCCCACCCAAGGGCGCGGCACCATCATACAGCCAAAGAAGCTAGGAAGACTAAGCAGCACCAGTGCTGCGAACCCAAGATATTGTCCTGTAACAATGTGTTGCCGTCTAAAAACAGCATTGACTTGGGAGAAAAACAGCAGCAAGATGACAATATCATCTAAATTTGTGGCTGCGAAAGCTGTAAGACCTGTGGAAATAGCGGTAATGAATGGGTTCATATCTAACTGCCTAGATTGTGATGTAAATATGCCTGGAATAGGGCAGGAGATTAATTGATTTATAGGTTTTTTTTAGGTTAAAACTGTTACTTAACAGATTGGCGAGACTGACGCTCTCATTCACTGGTTAGTAACGTCGCTTGTCACAGCTTGAAATAGCTTAACGCGGATACCGAATGTGTAGAGGGCTTTTGAGTTGGAAGTGAAATTGGCATAACTTCTGCATATTTTGATGAGTAAAAGTTCGATTTAAATACTTGGGGAAGCAGTATGGGAACCTCAGCCTTCTGCTTCTGATAGGAAGCAGAGGGTTTAGCTGCTTCATTACCTTCGGTAATTGCCTTAACGGGAGCTGGCATCACCATCTCTTTGATGGGACTGACAGATTCCTGTTGCTGATTGAGCTTTTCCATTAAGTCAGGAATGTCGTGGCTTAATCGATCGAGCTTTTCGTGCAGCAGTACCACATCGTGAGCGGCTTTGAGATTAACTTGATGATTGTAGAGATTTTGTTCGCGTTCGGCATCCGACTGGCGGTTTTGACTCATTAACACAATCGGTGCAGTGTAAGCAGAGGCAAAGGAGAATACTAAGTTGAGCAGGATGAAGGGCTGCTGATCCCAGTGAGGAATGCCCGGTGTCAGGTTCGCGCCCACCCACCCGGCGAGGATTACTGTCTGTCCAATCAAAAAGGGCCACGAACCCACTTTCGCTGCTAGGGTATCTGCTAACTGCTGTCCGCGAGTCAAGGCTTTTTCCTCTGGTTTTTGAGGCGTAAGCTGTAAAGGTCTTTGATGGCTGGCGGTTTTCCTTTTTGCGTTAACGCTGTTGGATAGAGTGGATTTCATGGCAAACCTCACGGGTGAATGTCTAGTTGAAGCTGACTGGTTAATGTTCGCTGGCGTTTTTCTTTGATGCCTTTACTTTAGTCAAGCTCCACTCATAAGAGCAAATGTTCTTTTTTATCAAATCAATCACTTCAATTTATAGACTGGTTGGGAAATAGTAAAGCCAAAGTCAAGACGGGTATTGTATCCAGAGGCGGCAAAGCTAGAAGTTTAGAACCAATCCCAGCAGATGACCATGATACTCAGTGGCAGACAGTTCTCGTTTGCCTTACTCGATCAACTCGGCTGCAAATATGACGTGGAAGAAACTCAAACTAATTGTACATTTGCTAGAAACGACCTATGAAAAGGGGATTAAGGCTCCATCTCAGGAACTAGAACAGTACCTCCGGTTCTGGCATCGCTCCGAAATCCTGTCTAAATGGGATATCACAATTGTTCCCACTTGATTGGGCTTTTATTTAATCGCCAGTCGCTTTCTGGTAAAAATACTTTAGGCTGTTTCTCAATCAACTTATTCCACTCTGCGGAATCGACATGGGGCAACATCTTTTCAATATATTTTACAAGTAGGGGATGCAAAATATTTTTTACCTTCTATAGACAATCCTGGGCCATTCAATTTATTCTAACTATAAGTAGCAAATGATTTTAGCTACCTAAGCTCACACAAAGAAGAAAGATATTCATCGGCCACCTGTATCTGATTATCAAATGCTGTAAGAGTGTAATCTTTGTAAATCTCTCTGAGCATTGTTGAATCCCGAAACAGCCTGGATTGCAAATGCTCTGCGGTTATCATAATTTTTCATTGTAAAGGCATTGTGTGCTGATTGGAGAGCGGCACGGAAATCAGCATAAAAAATCACGTCTATTTTATGCTCAATTCGCTTTAAACGTTGTTCAATTTCTTCTAACCGCTGTAGTACGACACTAAATCCTATACATGAGACAGCTAAAGTGAGGATACTCGCAACCGAACCACACTGAGATACTAGGGTTAATACTTGAGAAAGATTAGGGTTTACTTCACGCCACATAGCAACTATTTCAGGCGGCTGCTTCTGTGCATCCCGAATCACACTGCCAACTCGTACATATTTCCCACTTTCTAAACCTTGATTAATCCAGTCAGGAATTGTAAATATTCCATCAACTGCACTCATGTTTTTGACCAGTTTCTAAATCTGAATATTTACTTTACATATATAATTATTTTTTTGCATCAATAAATTTAATTATAAAAATATTATGTCTGCTTTAAATGTATATTACGATGAGGAGTAATGCCAAAGCCAAAAACCGATCGCCCCCACACCCCAAAATTCGTGAAGCGAAGCTATCCCGTAGGGAATCGCACCCTTTCGCCCAAGTTATTCCCCAAGACACTGGTCAGCCCGGTCAACAGCGCTATCCTAGTAGTTATATAGCCCTTAAACCCGATCGACCCGGAGGCCCCTTGTTTAGCCTAGTTCAAAACACTTCTCGCAAAGGAGAAATTCTAGAGGTCGTCTTCCGCAACGGTTGGGACTACATGAAAAGCCTCCTAACCGGCCGCAAAACCGACGCACCCAGTCTCCCAACTCCAGCAGTTCTCCGCAACATCCTCGTCGAATTAGGCCCAGTATTTGTCAAATTGGGACAATTGCTGAGCACCCGTCCCGACCTTTTACCGGCCAGCTACATCGAAATCCTCTCCACGCTACAAGCGGAAGTACCGCCCGTACCGTGGTCACAAGTAGAAGCAATCGTCCGCCAGGAACTCACACAATCTCTCGAAAATACCTTCGCCAAATTTAACACCGAAGCCGTCGCCGCAGGTTCGATCGCCCAAACCCACAAAGCTACTTTAAAAGACGGCCGCGAAGTCGCCCTCAAAGTTCAGCGTCCCGGTATTGAGATTGTCATCGAACAAGACATCGCCGTACTCCGAGGTTTGGCAGAACTTGTCATGCTCACAGACTTCGGTCAACAATACGATATTGTCGCCTTAGCAGAAGAATTTGCGATCGCCCTGCGTGCAGAACTAGACTTCATTCAAGAAGCCAGCTACACAGACGAACTGCGCCGCAATTTATCTAAAAGTAAATGGTTTGACCCCACACAAGTTGTCCTACCAGAAATTAACTGGGAGTTAACTACAAAAAAACTCTTAGTAATGGAGTGGCTGAACGGAGTCCCGATTTTGTTAGGCGATTTGCAAGGAATTCGCCACCAAGGAGATATAAATGCCGAACGCGAAGAAATTACAACGCTGCTTTGCCGCGTTTTCTTCCAGCAGTTGTACATCGACGGATTCTTTCACGCCGACCCGCATCCCGGCAATTTATTTTATCTCAAAGATGGCCGGATAGCCCTGCTAGACTGCGGCATGGTCGGCAGATTAGACCCGCGCACTCAGCAGAATTTGACCGAAATGTTGCTGGCAATTGTCGATTTAGATGCTCAGCGCTGTGCTCAATTAACTTTGGAAATGGCAGAATTTGCTCAGCCGAAAAGTTTAGCAAATCTCGAAAACGATTTGGCTCGAATGCTACGCAAGTATTACAATGTGAGCTTGTCGCAAATGAACTTGTCGGAAATTTTTTATGAGGTGCTGGAAATCACCCGCAAAAATAAAATTCGACTGCCCAGCAATCTCGGTTTGTATGCAAAAACTCTAGCTAATTTGGAAGGACTGGCGCGCTCTTTTAATCCCCGATTTAATATTGTAGAGCAGGTCAAACCGCTGATGACCGATATGTTTCGGCGTCAGTTATTAGGAGACGATCCGATCCAAGCTCTGCTGAGAACTGCCCTGGATCTCAAAAGCTTATCTTTGCAATCTCCGCGACAGGTGGAAGTGCTTTTAGACCGAGTTACTTCGGAAACTTTGAAGTGGAACTTGACCCTAAAAGAACTCGACCCGCTGCGTCGCACTCTGGGGGATTCTGCGAACCGACTTTCTTTTAGTATTGTCGTGGGTTCGCTGATTGTAGGGGCAGCAATTATTTCTTCTAACGCACAAACTCCTCAGCTATCTTTTCTGAGCACTGGTTTGTTTGGGGCGGCGAGTTTTTTGGGCTTGTGGTTAGTTATTAGCATTATGCGATCCGGCCGTTTGCGGAGTTAATTGTCAAGGAGAAATGGGGAAAATCATGAGATATATAGCCTTTCTCAATTTGCGTGAGGTACACAGGCGACCAATTCCCGATCGGATTGCCATTCGCAGAGATATCTTGAAATTATCGGCGTTAATCTGTGTTTATCTGCCTTAATCTGCGGTTTTCCTATCTACCGCACTGTTGCCAAGAAAGGCTATAGCATCCTCAACTGTTAAGCAACATCTCTGACTTAAGATAGGCGATCGCCCGCAGCAGCTAAGTCTAAGCTAGAAATTGTTCCATCAACCTAATTGAGGAAAAAAAAATGAGCAGCGGTCACGCCAGCCATAAAGGCTCTTCCACAAAACCCAATACCAACACTAACGGTCAAATTACATCCCCTGAAGACCAACCCGCTGATCCGCTAAATCAAGAAACATCCGGTTATCCGTTCCATAACGAAGCAATGGAAAATCCTGTTGCCACCGCGCGGCCCGGCGAAGAGGCTGAGTCTGCCGAAGAACAGCAATAGTTATATCGATTAAATTGTCATCGATATGCTATCTGCGACGTGGTTGATTAGAGGTTTGATAAAAATTAGGTTTGTACTAATTACATCTTGCACTTCCATAGTCCGCCAGGGGTTTCAATCTCTGCCGGACTCTTTAGGCAGGTTCAATAGTACGTAAAAACTTCAAAACTAAAAACTCAAGTCCTTACGAAAAACCTATTTAACATAAAATTAAAGTTAGGGATTATTGCTAAATGAGCGGGATTAACCAAGTAGTGGAACAGGAAAAATTGCCGGAATTGGGATTAGTCTGCATTACAACATCCGATGCAGTGCGCTTTCGCACTGTCACCCGGAAGCGACTTTTACAGCTTTCGGAAACTGAACAAGAAACAGTATTGCGCGAGTTGTATGCAGACAACTTAAAGCGGCTTGACAAAGCGATCGACTTCTGTTTTGCTAATCAGATTAAGCTCTACCGGATGACTTCTGCACTGTTCCCTTTTGCAGATACAGATTTGGGGGAAGCAGTGCTACACTCTATGAATGAGGAATTGCGGATTACGGGCGATCGCGCCATTTCCCTCAACATCCGTTTGGTACTCCACCCCGATCAATTTGTCGTGCTCAGTTCCGACAAGCCTGATGTCGTTGCAAACAGCATTAAAATTCTCGCCACTCATGCTTTAATTTTAGATATGTTGGGACAGCCCCGATCGCCCCAGGCACTGATGAACATTCACGGCGGCAAGAGCGATCGCACTTCGCAACTCAAGTCAGTCATCCGCGATTTACCCGAATCAATTCGATCGCGCTTAACCTTTGAAAACGACGAATACGCTTACAGTTCCTCGGAAATTTTAGAAGTTTGTCTCGATACCGGCGTACCAATGGTTTTTGACGCCCACCACCACGTCATTCACGAACATTTAGAAAGTTATGACGACCCCAGCGTTGCCGAAATGCTCGCAGCAGCCCGCACAACTTGGTCTGTTCCTGAATGGCAATTAGTACACATATCGAATGGAAAAGAGTTTTTTACCGATCCGCGCCACAGTGATTTAATTACAGAAATGCCTAATTGCTATTATCAGGCTCCTTGGATTGAAGTAGAAGCTAAATTTAAAGAATTAGCTATTGAAAAGTTGCGCGCCGAATGGTTGTCTGCGAATGTTCCACAATTGAGCAATGTGTCGTAGGGGCGGGTTTTACAAACCATCTTTGCCTAACACGAATAATCTCGAAAACCCGCCCCGCCCAACGGTAAATCGCAATATACCTTTTTGTTAAAACTATAAATTATGTGTGGACGATACACTTTAACTACTTCAGGTCAAATCATCGCCGAGTTCTTCAAACTGTCGGAAGTTCCCGACATCAAACCGCGATACAATATCGCCCCAACTCAATCAGTTGCCACAGTAACAGTTGAAAAAGAAAAAATGCAGCGACAGTTTCAATTTATGCGCTGGGGTTTGATTCCAAGTTGGGCAAAAGACATGAAAATGGGCAGCAAGATGATCAATGCGCGATCGGAAACAGTAGCCGAAAAACCTGCTTTTCGCAGCGCTATCAAGCACAGGCGATGTTTGATAGTCGCTGACGGCTTCTACGAATGGCAACAGCAGGGAAAGAACAAACAGCCTTACTATTTTCAAAAGGCAGACGGCGAACCTTTTGCGTTTGCCGGTTTGTGGGAAAATTGGGAATCTCCAGAAAAAGAAAACATTGTATCTTGCAGTATAATTACTACCGAGGCTAACGAAACAGTGCAGCCGATGCACGATCGGATGCCGGTGATTCTCCCCGACAGCGATTGGGAACAGTGGCTAAATCCTGCTGTTAAAAATGCTCAGGAAGTTTTGCCCTTGTTAAAGCCCTATGCTTCCGAAGCTATGAAAGCAAAGGCGGTAAGTGCGATCGTCAACAGCCCCACTAGAGACACTCCCGAATGTATTAGCGATCGGCAATAAATTATTGGATCGGAGAAAACCGAGATAGTTTGAGTTATGATCTAAAATGATGTTTGAGTTGTAGCTTTGGTTTTATAAGAATCAGTTTAACTCAGTTGTTATTTGCTCAAACATTTTTTTAATCTTAACATCAGTTAGAAGACCAAAAATATGATCGGATACGTTACACTCGGTACCAACGATATTGAAACGGCAGCAAAGTTTTATGATGCTTTGCTTGCTGAAATTGGCGCTCGACGATTCATGGAATTCGACGGATTTATCGCATGGAGCGTTTCTCCAGAGCAACCAGCACTTGCTATTACAAAACCCTTTGATGGTAACAGAGCAACTGTTGGGAATGGAGTAATGATAGCTCTTCAAGTTGACAGTCCCGAAAAAGTTAACTTAGTTTATAACAAAGCGATCGAACTTGGGGCTAAGGATGAAGGAGCGGCGGGGCCAAGAGGCGTGTTGCCGGGGTTTTATGCGGGATATTTTCGCGATCTTGATGGGAATAAGCTGAACGTGTTTTGTATGACTGAGCCAAACACTTAAGATTTTTATTTTTCGTGAGGCTCTCAGAAAAAAAGCTCTTTCCGATAATTAGCTATTAGTTATCAATCCATAAATAAGAGTTGATAACTAATAACTAATAACTAATGACTAAATTAACTGTCGTACATCCGCGCTTCAGCCGCCTCGGGATTTTCCTCGCAATACTGGTCAAAAGCCGTTTTCTCAAGCTTCATCGATCGCTGGTGAGAAGCCTCAGCCTGCATTTCCTCTACAATATCCCACGCTACCGCGCACTCTCTAGAAGTAGCGCCTTTCTCGGCACAGATAGTTCTGGCATCCGCGATCGCCTGTTCGATTTCTTCGTCAAATAAAATACTCTTCGGCTTCTCGACAAAATCGCTTTTTGTCAATATATCCGTGACCGAAATAATGCCCACTAGCTCGTCCTTAATCACCGGCGCCCGGCGGATGCGGGTATTCGCGAACAACCTAGCCACGTATTCCACGCCCAAGTCTGGATTCACCGTAATGCACGGTTTGGTCATAATCTCGAAGACGCGGACTTTTTTGGGGTCTACTCCGTAGGCTGCTACTTTATAGACAATATCCGTTTCCGTGACAATGCCGTATGCGTCTTGTTCGTGGCGACGTTCGACAATTAAAGCGCGCAAACACAAATCGTTCATCATCGCCACCGCTTCAGCTACCGTTGCTGAACCGCGAATGGTAACAACTTCTGTTGTCATAATATCTTGGGCTTTCATCATCATTTTTTATTGTTTCCCGCTGATAAAGTCTACTGCGTCCCGATTTGGGGCTGTCCATTTGATTTGTGATCATCATTAGGACTTACCCTCCGAAACCCGGTTTCTACCAAAAGATTGGGTTTAGTAACGATAAATCCGGTCTAGCCACCAGGTTTCTGAGAAATCGTGCGATCGCAAACTAATCATAAAACCTTTAACGGCACTCGGGATGACAAGTTGCCTGAAACAGCCCCTCGCTTCCCCGGAACCTCTGGACTCCGCGATTTAGCGCTCAGACGGGGCTAGCGTGCGATCCTCCAAGCAAGAGTCAAGTATTGGGGGGATCAGATCTTTGAGCTTGTTGGGATCAGATTTTCCAGCCCCAGTCTCAAAGAAGCAAAAGTTAACACAAACTAAGCAACTGCTTGCGCTCGCACAGATCCCCGCCTCTGATAAACTTGATGGCTGGGAGTGCAAAAGAGCACAAGGCACGCATCAGCAGTTGGGAGGATCTAGTTCGTGGACAATGTAATCGGTTTAGAGATTATCGAAGTAGTTGAGCAGGCAGCCATCGCCTCCGCTCGCTTGATGGGCAAAGGCGAGAAAGATGAAGCCGACAGAGTGGCTGTAGAAGCCATGCGGGAGCGCATGAACAAAATTCATATGCGCGGCCGCATCGTGATCGGCGAAGGCGAACGCGATGACGCACCAATGCTTTACATCGGTGAACAAGTAGGTATTTGTACCCGCGAAGATGCCAAAGATGTCTGCAACATAGATGAATTGATCGAAATTGACATCGCTGTTGACCCCTGCGAAGGTACTAACCTGGTCGCTTACGGTCAAAACGGTTCGATGGCAGTTTTGGCAATCTCTGAAAAAGGTGGTTTGTTTGCGGCACCGGATTTCTACATGAACAAATTGGCTGCTCCTGCGGCTGCTAAGAATCATGTAGATATTCGCAAAACGCCGACTCAAAACCTCAAAATTATCTCTGATTGTCTCGGCCGCAGTATTGAAGATTTGGTGGTGGTGGTCATGGATCGCCCCCGACACAAAGATTTAATTAATGAAATTCGGCAAGCGGGTGCAAGAGTTCGGTTGATCAGCGACGGCGACGTTTCGGCAGCGATTTCTTGCGCGTTTTCTGGTTCCAACATCCACGCACTTATGGGTATTGGCGCTGCACCCGAAGGTGTGATTTCCGCAGCAGCAATGCGCTGCTTGGGCGGTCACTTCCAAGGACAGTTAATTTACGATCCGGCTGTTGTAAAAACTGGTTTGATCGGTGAAAGCAAAGAGAGCAATATCGCTCGACTTAAAGACATGGGCATCACAGACCCAGACAAGATTTACAATGCTGAAGAGTTGGCATCTGGAGAAACAGTTCTGTTTGCAGCTTGCGGGATTACTCCCGGAACGCTGATGGATGGAGTTCGCTTCTTTGGCGGTGGCGCTCGCACTGAAAGTTTGGTAATTTCTTCTCAGTCGAAAACTGCTCGGTTTGTGGATACAATCCATATGTTTGACCAGCCGAAATCTTTGCAATTGAATTAGTGATTAGTTAGTGGTTAACAGTTAAATGTTAACAATTAACAGTTAACGGTTAACAGTCACCGATGATTAGCAATTAGCGATAAACTAAGAACTAATAACAGGTGACTGTTAACAACTAAGAAAGAAATAGTGACAAATCACAGATATGAATATTGCAGTCGTAGGTCTCAGCCACAAAACAGCGCCGGTAGAAGTTCGCGAAAAACTAAGCATTCCAGAACACAAAGTTGAAGCGGCGATCGCCCAATTGCGCGGCTACCCGCACATTCAAGAGGTTGCCATCCTCAGCACTTGCAACCGCTTAGAGATTTATATTGTTACCAGCGAGTCGGAACCGGGTGTGCGAGAGGTTATTCAGTTCCTTTCGGAATGCAGTAAAGTTCCTTTGCCGTCTTTGCGCCCTCACCTGTTTATTTTGCTGCACGAAGATGCGGTGATGCACTTGATGCGAGTGGCTTCTGGTCTCGACAGTTTGGTGCTCGGAGAAGGACAAATTTTGGCTCAGGTAAAACAAACTCACAAACTCGCCCAGCAGTACAAAGGTGTAGGCAGAATTTTAGAGCGCTTGTTCAAGCAAGCTCTCACAGCAGGGAAGCGAGTTCGCACGGAAACTAGCATCGGTACCGGTGCAGTTTCGATTAGTTCGGCGGCGGCAGAATTGGCTCAAATGAAGGGTCAGCATTTAGCAAGCAGCAAAATTGCAATTATCGGTGCTGGCAAAATGTCGCGGCTTTTGGTGCAGCATTTGCTCTCAAAAGGAGCTAGCCATATTTCGATCGTTAACCGCTCTGTGCGGGGCGCCCTGGAGTTAGCCGGTCAGTTTAAAGATGCTGAATTGCACCTGTATCAACTCTCGGAAATGATGCAGATAATTGCCAATTCTGACTTGGTTTTTACCAGTACGGCAGCTACCGAGCCACTGTTAAATAAAGCTAAATTGGAATCGGTTTTAGACCCGAATCGCTCTTTGATGTTGGTGGATATTTCTGTGCCACGCAACATTGACTCAGATGCGAATGAACTCGCTAATGTGCGATCGTTTAATGTGGACGACTTGAAAGCAGTGGTAGCTCAAAATCACGAAAGCCGCCGCAAAATGGCAATGGAAGCTCAGGGCTTGCTGGAACAGGAAGTAGAGGCTTTCGATCTCTGGTGGCGCAGTCTGGAAACAGTTCCTACTATTAGCTGTTTGCGGGATAAAATAGAATTGATTCGGGAACAAGAGTTAGAGAAAGCTTTATCGCGTCTGGGTTCGGAATTTTCGGAGAAACATCAAGACGTGATTGAATCTTTAACAAGGGGGATTGTGAATAAGATTTTGCACGATCCGATGGTACAGTTGCGCGCTCAGCAGGATATAGAGGCGCGGCGGCAAGCGATGCAAACTTTGCAAACACTGTTTAATTTGGATGTGGATGTCAATCAGCAGTACAGCTAGCTGGAGTTTAGTCGATTCAATTTTCGATTCACATTCGGTTAATTGCACGTTATATGTGTAGGGACTTACGCATTTGTCCGTTGCTATCAGCTTAGCACTCAACTATCAGTCAGACATGGTTTCAAGCGCTGGCTCAAAGCTCAAGTCCTATTGCATAGGATTGAAGAAGTGATTAGTTAATTACTCTTCATTCCGAGGACTCGATCTATTAGCCTTGGACTTACGTCTAAGAGTGAGGTTTTGGGTTAAGTTGACAGATATGGGCAATGCAGTGTCCCTACTTCTAGCTGATTGTTATGACTTTAAGAAGGCGAATTTATCCATTAATTTTATCGATTGTAGGGTTGTGGCTGGTTTTGGAGTTTGCCTCCCGCATTGCGGCAGAAATTCTCTGGTTTCAGGAAGTTGGATATCTTCAGGTTTTTCTATTAAAGCTGAAAACTCAAGGGTTGCTGGGGACGATCGCAATTGCTGTTTCTTCTGTCTTTTTGCTCGGAAATTTGGCTTTAGCCCGCCGCCTGCAACATCCCGCAGAGGAAATGAAACCGCCGATTGCGGGGGCGCTATTCGCTTCACTCAGGGCTAACAAAACTGGGAAGAATTACGAATTACCTGGTGCTAAATCCCAAATTACCTTTTCCTGGCTGCTGTTGACGGTATTCGGATTGAGTTCGATCGCAACTTTGACAGTAATTCACTGCGGGCTGTTAGCTGCAAACAGCCTCACCTATTTCGGTCTAGCTAGCAATTTGCCTGCACCGCCCGTGCAGTTGGGAATTGAGTCAATCCAGCAAATAGCGGTGCACCTATTTTCTCACTGGTGGCAGTTGGGCTTGCTGCTGGGAGCAATGTTAGCTGTGGCAATTAAGCCTGATTTTTTGCTGCGGGCGATCGCCCTTTTTCTCAGTTTGGCGATCGGGCTAATTGCCACCAGTCGCTGGACAAATGTTTTGCAATATTTTCACCCTACTAATTTTAACACAACCGACCCTCTTTTCCATCAAAATATTAGCTTTTATGTATTTATTTTGCCAATCTTAGAACTGCTAGACTTGTGGCTGACAGTTGTATTTTTGTACAGTTTAGTATCTTGTGCTTTAACATACTTGCTGTCGGGAAATAGCCTGAGTCAAGGGAGATTTTTGGGGTTTTCTCGATCGCAGCACCGGCACTTGTACGGGTTGGGTGCAGCTTTAATGCTAGCCGTTGCATTCCGCTACTGGCTGGGGCGCTACGCCTTGCTGTATGCGCGGGGAGACGTTACTTACGGGGCGAATTATGCTGACGTGACGGTGCGACTGCCCTGCTATGGATTTTTGAGTATTTTGGCGGGGGCGATCGCACTTTTGATGCTGTGCCAGGTTTACTCATTCAAAATAAAAAATGAACTCATAAAAAAGATTATTTTAGCGTGGCTAACTTTAAGTTTTTTGGGAACTTGGCTGCTGCCAACACTTGTGCAGCAACTCCTAGTTAAACCTAACGAATTAGCACGAGAAAAGCCATACATTAAGCGCAGTATTGCCTTTACTCAAGAAGCCTTTGACCTCAACAATATAGAAATAAAAACTTTCGATCCCGCCGGAAAACTTAGTTATGCCGACTTAGAAAAAAATAAACTTACTATTAGCAACATCCGGCTGTGGGACAAGCTGCCGCTGCTGCAAACCAACCGACAGTTACAGCAAATCAGACCCTATTATACATTTCCTGATGCCGATATCGAGCGCTACACAATCAAAAATGAAAAAGCCAAAAAGGGAGATTCTGAAAGCCAACAAGTGTTTCTGGCAGCGCGGGAATTAGATTATACAGCAGTTGCCCCCGAAGCTCAAACTTGGGTGAACAAGCACCTGGTTTACACTCACGGTTACGGCTTTACTCTTTCTCCGGTAAATACAGTCGGTGTCGGCGGTTTACCTGATTATTTTGTCAAAGATATTGGAGTTGCAGCCCAGACAGGAGAGACTGCTTTGGGAGTAACTAGCGATCGAATTCGGGCCAGTATTCCGATCGGCTATCCGCGAATTTACTACGGCGAAATAACCGATACAGACGCGATGGCGCCCACAAAAGTCGAAGAATTCGACTATCCCAGCGGCGAAGACAATGTTTACAATACTTATAGGGGTAGGGGCGGAATTGCGATCGGTTCTAGGTGGCGGCGCTTGGTGTTTGCTAATTATCTCAAAAATTGGCAAATGGCGCTGACGCGCAATTTTACGCCAGAAACTAAATTGCTGTACCGCCGAAATATCAACAAAAGAGTCCGGGCGATCGCTCCTTTTTTGCGCTACGATTCCGATCCGTATTTAGTAGTAGCAAACGCCAATCTTAGCAATGATGATATAGAAAAAGAAAAAGATGAAAATGGCAAAAAGATTAAACCTTCACCCTCGGCTACTGAGAAATCTCCCAACTATCTTTACTGGATTATCGATGCCTATACAGCGAGCGATCGCTATCCGTATTCTGACCCGGGAAATCATGAGTTTAACTACATTCGCAACTCCGTTAAAGTAGTGATTGATGCCTACAACGGGTCTGTTGACTTCTACGTTGCCTATCCCTCCGATCCGATTATTAACAGTTGGATTTCTATCTTTCCTGGACTCTTCAAACCCCTTGACAGAATGCCTCCGGCTCTCCGCAAACATATCAGATATCCAGTAGATTTGTTGAGCCTTCAATCCGAACGTTTGCTAACTTATCATATGGATGACCCGCAAGTGTTTTACAATCGGGAGGATTTGTGGCGAGTTCCCAATGAAATTTATGGCAGCGAACAGCAGCCCGTAGCACCGTATTATTTGATTACGAAACTGCCAACGGAAGCAGCAGAAGAATTTATTTTGCTGCTGCCATTTACACCAGTAAGTCGCAACAATTTAATTGCTTGGATTGCAGGACGCTCGGATGGTGGGGATTACGGAAAATTGCTGCTGTATCTGTTCCCCAAACAGCGATTAGTTTACGGCCCGGAACAAATAGAAGCTTTAATTAACCAAGATCCAGTGATTTCCGAACAAATATCTCTCTGGAATCGCCAGGGTTCCAAAGCACTTCAAGGAAACTTATTAGTAATTCCCATTGAACAATCTTTACTTTATGTGGAACCTCTTTACTTAGAAGCAGAACGCAATAGTTTGCCAACTTTAGTCCGAGTTATTGCTGCCTACGAAAACCGCATCGTCATGGCAGAAAATCTTGACTTGGCACTCAAGGCACTTTTTCAGCAACAATCTACCAATAAACCCGCAATTGTGCGACCTCTAGAAGGAACTGAACCAGCTTTAAAGAGTGAATGAGATAAATTCCGGTTACACTCCTCATGATTGTTGACGGTTGACGGTTGACAGTGAACAGTCAACTCGATTTTATTATTTCTATGCAACCCGAAACAATATAAATTACTGCGATTTATGTGCGCTAGCAGCCTTGATATCCTGCCACCAAACATTGACATAGGGCCACATCAATCTCTCGTCTTCTTCAGAATCTAGTTTCACAGTCACCTCATAACGGTCAATATGCGTGAGTTCGCCTGTTTGGCCATTCAAATACAATTGTTTGGGATTGTCAGTGATAATTTCTACTCTTTGATTCAACAGCGGCAGCATCTGGAAAGAAGAACCCTGAAACGGATTTTTGCCTTTGATCAAATAGCCGCCCATCAAAGAGAAGTACATTGAAGCTAGGAAAAATACTGTACATAAACCCACAATTACCAGCGTTTTTTGTTGTGAAAAACTGGTATAAACGCTCGTATATCCTACGATAATAGTTCCAAAAAACAACAAATTTGGCACGTACAGCCCATCTTCCAGAAACACGCTACCAAAAAACATCAGGGCTACCTGAAAACCAAATAATGCAGCCACCCAACTCCACCCAGTTAGCAACGATGCAGATAGTAGCCAATTCATTGCTAGAGTAAGGGCGATCGCCATTGCTATTGCCCCAAGTGGTGCTGCATAATCGTACTGTCTGAAGGGAAGAAGAACAAAAAATACTAAAGCATACGCAAAACCCGCAAAAGCTAGTGCTAATCCACTAATTATTTCGTTCCCGTTCCGCATGGCGATGGATTTTTAGAGCACTAAAGTGAAGTGTTCATCTTCTATTGTGATAGTAGCAATTGAAAATTCCCAGCGGACTAAGGCCAGAAATTCTAAACGCCAGAAATTCTAAACGTAGGGTGCGCCACAAGAACCTTACCGCTATATTTAGGGGAGGGAACTAATTTGTGAACCAAGCGTGCTATTCCAGTTTCCCCAGGTGCAAGATTAACGAGGACAGAAATCACAAGTCAGCCGTATCTGAAGGTGAAAGTTTCAGAAAACCAGATTATTTAGGGTCGATCGACTTAACAAATTGTTGCACAGGCTGTGGTAGAGCCGGCACAAAAGTCTTTCTAAAACCCCTAACATCGAACACTCGCCACAAAATACCTACCGCTACCGTCAAGAAAAATAACGCTCCCAAAAAATTGAACACAGTAGACAGAAAACCGCTGTTCCTTTTTTTCGGAGGTGTAATATGTTTAATGCGATATACAGCCGGCTCGTAATCTCTCGACTCCTCGCGACTGCGCCGCGGCGTTTTGGGGCGCGAACTCGCACTGCGCTTCTCTGTCAAACCCGTTTTATTAGTTTTAGTAAAACTGCTGGGCGATTTTAGCTCAGAAGCGCCACGGGTTCCCGTTAACTTGCTAGCAGAAGCCCCCGTTTGGCCAACAGCAGCATCCTGAATTCTGCTGTTAGGGCGCTGAGTCGATTTGCGTTCGGCGAGGGTACGCATCAAACTTTGCAATTGCTGAGTCGCCGCCGGCGGGCGTTCTCCTTTCCTCGCCCAATTTAACAGCATCGCCCCGGTAATCCCGCAGAGATTCGTAGCGCCTACAGAAGCCAGCCGCTTCAGCAGAGGCTGGCTGTTGGACACAAAAATCACCAATGCGTCCGGGTGTTCCTGAGCCAAACCGTAAACGCACTGAGCCGTAGCCACCACGAGCATTGCTGGCTTGCTTTGATTTTTAATCGAAGGTTCGAGAGCTCGGTGTGTTTCCTGAGCGTCAGTTGCAATCCAGCCGCTGTCGGCAAAAAATCGCATAAACTCTCTAGCTACTTGCTCTTGAGCTTTTTCCACCGCTTGCCCTGTCAGACGATCTATTTCGTCGTACACTACTTCCGGGATATAGCAAGTTCCCACTTTGGAATATTCTTGCCACACTTGGGTTCTGCCAGTCATTAAAACATCTGCATCAAAAGTTACCAATACAGGAGGAAGTTGATTAGCCATGACTTTATCCTATAGGCTCAGATAAGTTATTTAAACTTAATCGATCAAGTTTAAACAAATTTTGGGATATAAAAAAATCAACTTTTGGTAGTAGATAAATTGCCCTGAGCGCGGGTCTTAATTGGAAATTAGTAATTAGGAACCCGATCGCCCTTCATTTCCCAGTTTGATCGCTCAATTCCTCTATTCCACTAATTTACCGCAACCCAAGAGCCTATTACCAAAGATGCCCGACTACTGCTAGTTCCCGATTCCCAGACGGCCAGCCAAAGCCGGAGTCAAAGGCAACAGGGCAGCAATCATCAAGAACAAAGCTAGCAAACCCAAAGCCGCGCGAGCGTCGTCAGGCTCAGTCAGCTCGTTGAGGCTCGGCCGCTCCAAATTCCGCTGTAAAATCAGAATCACGATCGCCCAATACAGAGCCAAAGGGTTAACTAAAGAAACGATGGCCAGCACCACAAAAGTCGCTAAAGTAGTGCGACTGGCTATTTTCCGACCGTAGATGGCTTGCACGATTCTACCCCCGTCCAACTGTCCCGCCGGCATCAAATTAATCGCCGTTATTACCAAGCCCAACCAACCGATAACTACCAGCGGGTGAACGTCAACAATCTGCTGCTGCAACGCCGAACCCAAAACCACTTTTGCCAAAGTTCCCACCAAAACCGAGCCCTTGAAAAATTCTGCGGGAATTTGAAAAAAACTGCCGGGGTGAGACAGCAGCAAACCCGTTACCAGCATTAGCAGAGAAACTATTCCCCCGGCCGCTGACCCGGCAAAAGCGATGTCAAACAAAACTTTACGGTTGGGCAGCAGCGACTCAAAACGGTCGAGCGCTCCAAAACAACCTATCTGCAAAGTTGGTATAAAAAACGGCCAACTCAAGCCAACCTTGTACCGATTTGCCAGCACTCGGCGAGCAATTTCCCCAGAGCCTAAAACCGTCCAAATTCCCGCTGCAATTGGCAAAACTTCTAGATATCTAGCCGGCGAGTTAAAGAAATCGAAACCGAGCAGCAAACCGCCTGTTTCCAAGCTGGTAGCAATTGTTGCCAACAGCAGCACGACTGCTAGGATTTTTTGATATACGGTAGTGGGCTGCGGGTCGTTGGTGCTGGGCAAGATAATAACTACGGGCTTGTCGTCCTGATTTTCTACTAAAAATAGACGGTAGCGATCGTTTAATCTTTCTTCCAAACTTGCCGTCAAACGTGAGTGTACTTGTTCTGGGTCTCCCCGGAGATTGCCTTTCAAGATTACCCCATCTTGATAGGGAATCGTTTCTGTGGCAAAGAAAGTATCAATTCCAAAGATGCCTTTAATTGCCTTGAGGTCTTCCACTGGAACGGGAATTATTTCTGATTCATTATTCGCAGGCGAGGCAGTGACGATTTTAATGGTTTCTGGGCCTGGTGGTCGCTGCGACTCAGGGGCAGAGAAAGCATCGCTTTGGGACTTTACCTCAGCAGCATCCGGCCGCGGCAGCACTGCATCGGATGCAGCCTTACGCAATTGCCGGCCCAGATAAATGTACAATCCCGTGGATGCCACGAGCAGCAACAATACCGCCACTAGATTGAGGTAAATTCCGGCGGCGAACAAACCAAAGAACAGCAGCCAGGGACTCATCAGCGCAACAGACTGCAACCAAGCCAAAATTCCCAGTTTGCCAAAAGGTCTGGCGCGATAAAATCCCCAACCCAGAATTCCCACAGCAACCAATACGAGCGCAATTGTTGCCGTATTTTCCGATGCAACTATAGGCATTCCGGTTGCTTGCGCCAATAGGGGCTGTAATCGGTCGATCGCGCTGCGGTCGAGTAATAGCATTAAATTTTGGGGAATATGAAATAGAGTTGCTGGGAACATATCCAAACCTGTCGGAAACTAGCCTGATTATTAAGGATAACCCCTGAGTGCTACTCGGCCCACAACCTGCTGCTGGTGCTGTTTGAACATCACAGGATCTGGGCTATTGACACAATAGACTTTTTATGATACCACATCCGCTGTGGCAAGCATATACTCAGAAGGGTAGCAGTGTCGATCGCCCGGAAGCGGCAAGATTGGCCGCGGTTTGGCAGGGGGCGCTTTTTCACGGATTTGTTTCGGATTCGGGCAGGGGAAACAAATCCGAAGCAAATAAGATCTCAGCCGCTGTTTCCTTGGTGGTAGAAAAGTGCTGAAACCCTTGATGTCATTAAATTTGTGTAACGGGTACGGCAGGACTTGAACCTGCGACTCGCTGCTTAGAAGGCAGCTACTCTATCCAACTGAGTTACGCACCCAACTCAAAAATCGCTAACAAGATTATTGTATCGGTGCAGTGTGCGATCGAGCAAGTAAATTATGTGATGACTTACCCAGAAAGCGCTTTGATGTACAAAAATAGGGCGTGCAGCGCGATGGTTCGGGAAAAAAACCAAGGTTATGAGAGTGTCTGTGCTTCCAAGACTTTATCTGACAAAAGCTGGAGGGAGTCACCTGCAAAGAGCACAATTGTAAATTTACAATCAAAACTAGGTAGGACCTGAACTCGGGTAAAGTATTTAGAGGTCGAGGTGAAACCCAACTATTTGGTCGATCGGCTCTCTCTCCCAATTAAGACGGAACTCAGACAGCACAAGAGTCACAGGTGCTTTTTCCCAGATTTCTATTGGTTATGTTAACATCCCCTAGTGGCAAAGCCTAAAACGCTGACCGCATTACCTAAAAACCAGAGCTCGTTCCATGATTTTAGGTATGAGTTGAGACAGAATGACTAATTGGCTGATGTTTAGTTATGTTTGCTAACATTCTGCTCGACTTGATATTTGATAAAAATGTGGTAGAACTAGGATTGAAAGACTCAGGTGAAAATCCCTGATGCTAAGGAGCCTCTATATAAGCTTCCTCTACGGCATCAAAGCAAAACAGTCAATCGCCCGCTCGGCACGAGCGCGAAAATCAAGCGTTGCCAGTACAGCAGTCGTAAATTGTGCGCGGGGGATTTTCCTTCGTGCATTGATTTATACGCCCAGGCTGAGAGACTATCTCAGCTCAGATATTTGTTAGCATTTGTTAGCAAAAAAGTATCGGAACGCTTGAGGAGAGAACCATCTCTAGGTGATCGGGAGCAATCCTGCTAATTTAAGTGGACTCGCTGAATCAAGAATCCCTTTGCCTTTAGGCATGGGGAGTGTCAAAAGCACAGCACCTCGGCCATGACAGGAGTCAAATCGCAGTGTCATGTTTATTCTGAAACGGCAGGATGTTGAAATAACAAATTTTCAACACCCAAAACGGGATCAACAAATTCCCATTCTCAATTATCAGGGGCAGACTTTTCGCCTGATCAGCGCCTTCAACGGCAAGCAAGCAGAAGACGCCAGAGCCTTGTGGCGGGACTTAACCGACAACCGAGGCAAAGCCTGTGTTCTGCTAGAAGAGCCGGATAGATATAGCGTCTGGGGAAAAGTCCGTTTAGATCAGCTTGCCGGTGAAGAACCGGCAGGGAATGAAGCAGCCAAAGCACCACTGTTCGCGCAGGGTTGTCTGCTGCTCCTCCAAGCTGTTTACTTCGATGTAGAAGACCTCTTAGGCGCAAGGCAAGCCACATCGTTTCAGAAAGATATCGCCAAGGTATTTCAGCAGGGAAACTTCCCCCAGGCAGACTCCCCTGATGCGATCAAAAACTGGCTAACCGTTAGTCCCTTGCAAACTCACAAGGTGCCTCCTTGGCAAGAGCAGCATCTCAAAACCTTATTGCAAGAACTCCACCGTTTGGGGAAATCGTATTTTGGCAATACGGACTTTGCTGAGGGAGTCAGCGATGTGCTGCAAGATATGCCCGGTCCGGATCGGACTCAGTTTCTAGATTGGCTGAAACAATCCGCCCTCAACAAATTGTGGATCGCAGGATAGAAAATCTTTGACAATTGCTCAGACAATTGGACTGAGATAATTTAGCTTAGATAATTGCACTGTAGGGGGTACGCGATATACAGGTTGGATTGCCAACTTGTATTGACCAACCAAATTGTTGATTCGATTTGGATGCCACCTATGGTCTGGCAATTTAACTAAGTTTCGATCGCAGTCCCCACCCACAATCATTGATATAAGTGGGGAAGTGTGAAAGCAAAAAAAACAGATACCTCAACATTTGAGGGTAGAATTTCCGAGATAGATTGGGTACTGTAAAAGCCTTAAGGGTGGAGACATATACCGTATTTCTATCATTATATTTCCGGGTACAAGATCGACTAACGACTGATTCCTTGAATTAGTAAATAGATATTATTCTTACTTAGTCTTTCTAGAGTGTACGAGGGCAAAAGTCCCCACGACACACTGAGGACGCCAGTTATTCCGGAAGCGTCAGAGCAAGGTTTTTTTAAGGTTTTTTGGCGAAAGCATCCTCATCTAGAATCAAAGATTGAGATGGGGTGCGTTCAACCGCTAGTTAGGTCTCGTGGAATCCCTATGAGTAGCACTTCAGAAAAGTCATCTACATCTTCATCTTTACTGTCAGCTCAGACCCTAGTGATTGCGGGCATTGTCTGGGCTGTCATGGCGCTGCTGTTCTTTTTGCTGTTCAGCGTCCCCCTCTCAGCAGAAGAAGGTTTACCTCTTTGGTACTCGATCGGCACTTATATTTTTGAATGCGGAGCATACTTGGGAGCGGCTTTAGTCTGTTTTAGAAACTGGCAAAGCCCGCACATGGTCAGCGGGCGCAACGTCTGGCTGGGCATAGGTCTGGGGATGCTGTTCTATTTCATAGCAGGCGTGCTTTTCGGGATTTGGGAACTGTATTTCGAGTTAGACCCGGACGTGTCTCCTGCGGATGCGTTTTATCTGGGCAGCTATGTGGTCCTGATCGGGGGCATGGTTGTAGCTGTGACTTCCAAGCGACTGAATCTAGAAATTTGGCAGTGGGGTTTGTTAGCGGGAATTGCAGCCTTCGGCATTGCTGTAGCTATTTGGGTGGCTGCACCTGACTCTTGGAGGGCCCAGCTAGGAATGGCTCCGGCAGCCACTCAAGAAGTAGTGACAGAATCTGAACCAGCAACCACTGCAACAGGAAGAGCGCCTGCTTTGGAAAATTCGTCTAAGTTGCAGGCAAAAGGAGCAACAGCGACTGATCCTGCATCAGCACCCGAAGAAGAAGAAGCAGAAATCAAAGCTCCCGCATGGGTGATGGCACTAGACAAGCAACTGGCGCCTCACAAAAATGCAATCAATTTGTTTTACATCGTCGGGGACGTTTTTCTGCTGATTATTGCTACTGCATTGCTGCTGGCGTTTTGGGGAGGACGTTTTTCCCAATCTTGGAGAATGATTGCGGCTGCAACTTTTTCGCTTTACATCGCAGATATGTACTTTAAATGGCGCGATACTCAGGCTGAGGGTAGTTATCAAAGCGGCAGTTTGCTGGAAGTCTTTTTTGTTTTCAGCGCCATCCTGTTCGGAATAGGAGCTATCTTGGAACATGACATCTCAACCCGTTCTCGCCAGAGCAGGCGCAGTCGTCGCGCAGCGTAGCGATTTGAGATTGGGGTTGCTTCGGCAAGCGATAGGGAAGCGAAAGCTTTTTTGCCCTTGTCTGCATCTGTGAGCTTGAAATCGAAAATCAAAAATCACAGTTCGCTGACTGCTAGCCTGCGTCTTTTCACGTCTTTTTGCTGGAAAACTTGGCATGACGCCTACAAAACTCTCCGATTCAGACAAACGCGAACTCATCAGGCTGTACCGACAGTCCAACGAGAATACTATCACTCTGGCAAAGCGCTACGGAGTGAGCAGTTCGACTGTAAGGCGCATCCTTCAGGGTGCTTTGTCGGAGCCGGAATACGAATTTCTAGTCCAGCAAAAACAAAAGCGTTTGTCCGATCGCACAAGTGTTTCTGAACCGACAGAGGCTACTACTGAGTCGTCGCCAGATGGCGAAATCGATCCTGTAGCTGTCCCCCTGTCGGAGTCAGTCCCTGTCCTGCCGTCAGCCTCAAATTCGAGACCGACGATCCGAAAGCGTTCTGAATCAGTCCCTGAACCAGTTGCAGAATTGGATGTTTCTGATGTGCCAGATGCCCCAGCAGCCAATCTTGCCGATCGAAGCCACCGCGCTGTTGTGACTGGTGAACTAAAGGCAATGCTGCCAGCAGAAGGGCTGCTGGCAGGTGAAGACTTTAGAGATTTTGAGGACGACGATGAGGATGACGATGAGGATGATGAAGACGATTTAGATGACGACTTCGACGAAGATGTAGAGGATGAAGACTCTCTGTCTGAAGGTAGTCTCCTCGGTTCACTATCGTCGAGCGACTTGATCGAGCTTCGGGGTACAGGACTAATTGAAGTTTTGCCTTTAAGCGAAGCATCTCTGCCCAAAATTTGTTATTTGGTGGTTGATCGGGCAGCGGAGTTAATCACCAGACCTCTAAAAGCTTTTGGCGAACTGGGTCAAATTCCGGCGGCGGAAATTCGCGAGAAAACCCTGGCAGTGTTTGACAATCACCGAGTGGCCCGCCGATTTGCTACTCGCAATCAAAGGGTTTTCAAGATTCCTGACAGCAGTATGCTGCAAAAAGCAGCGCCTTATTTGCGAGCTAAGGGAATTACTCGCCTGCTGATTGACGGTCAGGTATATTCCCTGTAAGGAATTAAATCTATTTAATATTGTACGGTGTCGGATTCTTCTGGATTTGCCTGAAATTTAGGACGCGAGTTTTGGGAATCTGAAAGGTTCCACAGCGGTTGCAGTAGCGCACCTCCTATCAGTCCTGCACTCAGGCTCATTGCCAATACTACTCCTACGGGCAGTTGTATCGATTGAAAAAAGATAAAGTTTAAGGATACTGGGGCGGCGTTTTGCACTGAGATAATGCCGATCGCGCTTACTAAAATTGCTACTAAAAAACTAATGGCGAGCAGAGGAATTGTTTTCATAAACGGGTTGACAGGCTAATATTTTAACTTGTATACTTGTTTAATAATTGAAATATGTGTAAAGTTTTTATTTTTGCAAACACCTCATTATATAATACTCTACAATAAAATTAGGGGAAAAGTCAAGTAGATGCAGAAAAAATTGAGTTTTTTTATTAATAAAAATTAAAACAAACATCAATAAATTTACACATTCCAAACTTAAACAAATCCAAGTGTATTGCAAATATATAACTGGGTCAGCAGTATCAATGATTAATGTTCAGAGGCTTTACAAGAGCTATCAAAAATAGGTAAGGTGCGCTTCGGCGCACCTCACAATCCCAAGCGCTAGGGGAAAAACCCCCATTGGAATAGGTAGAAATTTAAACAGGTTCTAACTGGGAAATTACCTTTTCCATGTGTTGGGCAACTTGGCTTTCTTTTTCCACAGAATTGGTTTCCATGTAAACGCGCATCAAGGGTTCGGTTCCCGAAGGCCGCAGCAGTACCCAGCCACCGTCTTCAAGATAAAGTTTAATCCCGTCTTTGCGGCCGATTTCCTTAACGCCGATACCTGCTATTTCTGTGGGGGGATTCTTGGTAAAAGATTCCAAAACGGCTGCTTTGTGGGCTTCTTCTAGGTGCAAGTCCAAACGTTTGTTGTACAGGGGGCCGTCGGCTTCTTTAATGGCTTCTTCGACTAACTGAGAAAGCGGTTTGCCTTCATAGGCGATCGCCTCAGCAACTAGCATATCAGCCAAAATCCCGTCTTTTTCGGGAATGTGACCCAAAACGCTCAAACCGCCAGATTCTTCGCCACCGATGAGCACCGCAGTTTCCCGCATTTTTTCGCCGATGTATTTAAAACCGACTGCGGTTTCGTAGATTGTTAAACCGTACTTGGCGGCCAAATTGTCCAGCAAGTGGGTAGTTGCGACTGTACGGACGATCGCCCCAGTCAATCCTTTATTTTTAACCAAGTGACGCGCCAGCAGCAACAGTACAGTATTTGGAGTCAAGACATTTCCCAACTCGTCAACAATACCAAAGCGATCGCTGTCGCCATCGGTAGCTAAACCCAAATCCGCCGAATCCTTCTTAACAGCTTCCACCAACTCAACTAACTGTTCGCCCTTGGGTTCCGGCATTCCGCCACCAAACAGCACGTCGCGGTAGGTATGAAAACTTTCGACATCGCAGCCGCAGTGTTCCAAAACGCCGTCGAGATAGCCCCGAGAAGTCGAGTAGAGAGCGTCGTACTTCACCTTCAACTTAGCAGAGCGAATCCGCTCCACATCGATCAAAGTATAAAGAAACTTCAGATATTCGGGTTTCGGGTCAAAAGTCGAGATTTTATCGTTGTGGCTGCCTTTGGCTGGGGCATCAGAAGCACCAGCAATATTTGCCACAATTGTATCGGTAATTTCCGGGGTTGCCGGGCCCGCGTAGTCGGGGATGTATTTGATGCCGCAGTAAGGTGCGGGATTGTGCGAAGCCGTGAACATCAGGGCTCCTGCAGAGTTGAGATGCTTGGCGCTGTAAGCGATGACTGGTGTGGGGCAATCTCGATCGACCACTTTCACAGTCCATCCCAAATCTGCCAATACTTCCGCCGAGGTGCGGGCGAACTCGTCTGCCAGAAAGCGGGTATCGTAGGAGACTAGAACTGGGCGGTCTTTGGTGTAAGCGGTTTCTAGGTAACTGGCGATCGCCCGGGTGACTTTTCGCACGTTGGCAAAAGTAAAGTCATGGGCAATCAATCCCCGCCACCCATCGGTTCCGAACTTAATTTCTGTTGAATTGCTGCTAGCGCTCATTTTATCCACTTCCTCTCGTCCTACTAATCCTACCCGAAGCCATAGCCTTAAAGACGTACTGGCCGTGCTGTTTGTGAGGATCGATCGCCCGTGGTGTCCAATCAACCTAATCCTATCGTTCTAGGGACAGGCTTGGGCCTCCGGCAGGACTCGAACCCGCCGGATTTGGCAAAATGTGCGGCCTACCGGGCGAGTCACTCGCTCATTCCGGTTTTGAAGGGTAGTTTGTCGATCGAATGGACGACGATCAATTGGGGGTGATTCCTTACGGGATAGCTTCGCTTCACGGGGAAGCTAAAAAACCGATCGCAAAAAAACGGCCCTGGCAATGCTATTAACTAAATGCACATAAATCTGATTCTCATCTCAAATTTAATTTTTTATTTAGAAAAGCCGATAGTTAAATTTGTTATGGTTTCCTAACAATCCCCAGACTAAAAATACATTTCTAATTCAGCTATAGAAATAAATTAACCAAAGTCACCCCTAGATCGTGCTGTAGCCTAGCTTCTTAAAGAGATTAGGGCGCTCACCCAAAGCCCTCCAAAACAAAGATAAGGTATTTCAAGCAGCAGTTTTTTTTAAGCAGACTTAACTTTAATTCTCAGCTTTTAAGACAATTTAAATTTATTTCCAGCCTTCTTTATACGTCAAAAAAATCGATTAGGGTCGCGATCACAGGGTGATGGTGATCGATCGCACAATAAATAACGTTATTAACGTGCAACTTATAAAAGATGCAGGCAGTCGAGCCAAATGGCTTATAGCTTTAAGCGTAATGGCTGATGACTGTCAGCGTACAAATGCAGAAAATTGTAGTTAACAACGTTAAAAAATAGGGGAATATATCGGGTGCGACTTAATAAAAAAACGAGGTTTATCATGACGGGTATTTCACAAATATCTTCAAAATCTTTACCAGCACCAGACCAACTTCAACAGGGCGTAAGTCAGGCGTCCCAAGGTATTACCGGACCGGACACTGACAAACTCTCAAAAGCTAGAGGTGTCAGCGTTTCTTCCTTCGCAGTTAGCTGGGCAAAAAAATATTACAGTACAGTGGCGGCACGAGAGAAGCAAGCGCCACGCCAAATTCTCCCAAGCCTCGATTTAATTAATTTTGAGGCAAATAGAGCCCCAATAGTTGACAAATTGACAGATACCCTGAAATTAGCCAGCGAGATAGCTTGGAGTAGAGTAGAAGCTCTTTTAGGAAAACAAATAGAGCGGCACGCGATCGATAAGAGCTTAATTAATCCTTTAGAAATTTCCGCCGACACTCGCACCTTATATCAGAAAGCAATAGACGCTTATGCGGATAGAGAACCTGTTTTCCGGTTGTCCGTGCTGGTGGGAAAAGATATTATCAAAGTGAGGCGAAAATACTCAGAGACAGACCCGTTAGTGCTGGGATTTGTGACAATGGAGTTTCAATACACTAGCAAAATCTTGTTAGGATGTCTTTCGGACTCAGAGCGAGCGGAATTTGCGCCCTACTTAAAAGTTGTAGACGACTACCTGCACATTCCCTACGGAGAGATTAACGAGGCGGCGGCGAATCAGCCCCCGAATTCAAGAGCTCTATTAGCCGTTCAGCATTTGTTGCAGCACACGACTCAGATTGCTAGTGCAGTGTACGATCGAGCTAGTGCCCAGCATCAAGGATACCGCAGCAGCAGCGGGTATTTGAGCGATCGCGAGATAAAAATTTCTGGTATCCGGGATGTCGAGATTTTTCAAAGCTATTTGTGCTGGTGCGTTTTGGAAGGTAGCATTCACCCGGTACAGCAAGAATTGTTTCCAATTTGCGTGATGTTGTACCCGAAACTTCATGTAAGTTGGGAGTTAGTGCAGGATATGCTGCTAATTTTATTTTGGGAAATATGCGAGCGGCTTCCTGCTGAAGATTTAACGGTATTTGTACCTTACTTGCGTACTCTGACTGAGATGTTTTCCAGCGATGTTTTTGAAAATTAGATAATTGGGAATTGGGAATTGGGAATTGGGAATTGGGAATTGCCTCAAATTTTCCAATTGCCTATTTAAAACTAAAAGCTGCGACTGCCAAACATCCCCAACCAACAATCAAAGCAACTCCCCCCAGTGGCGTAATTGCACCCAACCATTTGATGTCGCTCAAACTCAGGGCGTACAAACTGCCTGAAAAGATGATTGTACCCGCAATAAAAGCCCATCCAGCCACTGCAAAAAAGGTTTGAGACTCTGGGGTGCGGCTCAAGAGTAAAGCGACGAGTAATAAAGCCAGGGCATGGTACATTTGATATCGGGCGCCAGTCTCAAAAATGGTTAAAGCTCGATCGCTCAATTGATTTTTCAAAGCGTGGGAGGCGAAGGCACCGCCTGCCACGGATAAACCTCCGAATACGGCTGCCGCTGCTATAAAAATGCGAATTAAAATTAGCGTTGACATAATATTTATTGAATAGGGAAGAGGGAAGAAGGAGGAGGGAAAAACATCTAATTGTTGATATCAAATGTGCGCGGTGCGTGCCTTACTTGTCATTGCGAGGCTCCACGAAGCAATCGCATAGTAGAGATGTTCACTGGCCTCACTCTGGGAATGGAAGGTGCGCGGGGCGCACCCTAGGCTGATGATAAATTAGCTTTTTTGCAGATATTTTTAACCTATTTCCGCACAGCTTCCAGCAAGCGAGAATAGTAAAAGCTAGTGCTAGTCATCGCTGTTCTGTTAATAACAAAACCATTGCTTTCTAAGATTTTGATAATATCAGCTTCGCGGTGCTGGTAAGCCCGAGTAGTTTTGCTCGGACCGGGGAAAAGTTCACCAATTTTTTTGAGGGCGGTAAGTGCTAAAGTTTTGGGTGCAAAACTAAGAATTAGTCGCGATTCGGCGATCGAACTCAGGTGAGCGATCATTTCTGCCGCCTTATTTTGAGGATAGTGGATGAGCACATCCAAACAAATCACTGTGTGGAATTTGCCGGTTAAAGCTTCTAAATCTTGGGCGGCGAAGGAGATGTTGTAGACCTTGCCGGGAACTGCTGTCGATCGATCGTAAGCTTCTGCTACCATCTTTTCAGAGATATCGCTAGCGCAAACAATTGCCCCAGCGTCAGCCAGAGGAATGCTCAGAGAGCCTACACCGCAACCGGCATCGCAGACACAAAGCCCGGGCAAATTGCCGTCAGCTTGCAGCCATTCGATGACTGTATCTACCGTTTTCTGATGCCCGGTGCGGATGTCTAGCTGAACTTTATTGACTTTGCCCTCACCGTAAATTCGCTGCCAGCGATCGAATCCCGTCGAGTTAAAATACTGTCTAACAATAGTCTTGTCGTCTACCAAATTCATCGATCTGCCTGCTGCTGAGTTATTGCCAACGGTTAGATATTATATAGCAATCCGGTTCGGAAAATGTGCAACTTGCCACAACAGATTTTAGATTGGCGATTTTAGATTTTCGATGAAAACGGCACATCTAAAATCTAAAATCTATCGGGTAATACCAGTTCGCCGCTTCCCACTTTTTCAATTCTTTAATCTAAAATGGTATAAGAGACCTCCACAAAAAAAATGATCCAACAGCTATGTGGGTTTAGCGAAAATTTCCACGAACCATTTTTGAAGA